>JBIIUD010000639.1:0-2876 GCA_044340175.1 Verrucomicrobiaceae bacterium | reverse complement strand
ATCTGGTGTTCGATAGGATGCATGAGGCTCAAATGACGAACGTTCCCAAACCCTTGCCCCTTTCAGAATCCCCAGGCCCGTAGCAGAAGACCGTCTTCCCCCGCTCGCCGCGTCAGCGTGCCTCGCACGCCCCGTTGGAGTAAAGGCTTTAGCCGATCATTTGGTAGTCACCTCCGTCCGCCCAACCACATCTCCAACACCACAACCAGGCCCGTAGCAGAAGACGTGAGTCTTCCCCGCGCAGCGTGTGGAGCCTGGGACGCAAAAGAAAAGCCCTCGACCTTCGGAGCAGAGAAGGGAAAACTCACGTTTTCCGCTACGTTGCTGAAGCTACAACTCCGCCCGAATCGCCGTCAGCAAATCTTCATACCGGTCAAACGCTCTGAACTGCGGAAACTGCGCTTGAATGCTCTCCGGTGCATGAAAAAAGAATCCCACATCCGCCTCCCCCAACATCGTCGTGTCATTGAACGAATCTCCCGCCGCGATGATCTTGTAGTTCAGCCCTTTGAACGCCGCCACGGCGTGCTGCTTTTGATTCGACTGCCGCAGCTTGTAGTTCACGATTTGCCCTCCTCCATTGACCTCCAGATGATGACAAAAAATCGTCGGCCATGCCAACTGACGCATGAGCGGCTGGGCAAATTCCTCAAACGTGTCCGAAAGGATGATCACCTGCGTCAGCGTGCGCAGTTCATCAAGAAAAGCCTCCGCTCCCTCCAGTGGCCGGAGTGTCCCAATCACCTCCTGAATGTCAGGCAGCGTCAGCCCGTGTTCCTTCAGAATTTGCAGACGTCCCGCCATCAAAACATCATAATCTGGCTCATCCCGTGTCGTACGGCGCAGCGCTTCAATGCCCGTCTTCTCTGCAAAAGCGATCCAAATTTCGGGCACAAGTACGCCTTCTAGGTCCAAGGTGACGATGGTCTGTTTTTTCATCTGCCCGCTCTCTGCCACGACTCTCGCACCCTGTCCAGCAAGCGCTTGCACCTAGCTCAACTATTGCGAGGCCTGCGGCCCAAAGCCTGAGAATGAACCGCCCTCGCCCGGAATGATCCGCGTCTGGGCTCGGCCCTCCGTCAGCAGTTTCGCCGGATTCATGTTGAGTGTCATCTTCGTCGTGGCTGAGGCCGCGCGGTGCTCTCTGCCTTGACCCAAAATGCGCGGCCAACCACGGAACACCATGTTCTGCTCCTTTGGATCATACTCAGCTTCCTCACCAAATCCTTGATAGCGCTCTTCAATCGGCCCCTTGGTCAGTTGCACATCCACCTTCCCATTCGCCACCATTCGGCTCATGCTACCACTCTTGGCGTCCATGTGAACCACCAACCGGTCTGCGGACAACGTGAACTCATTGCAATGCAGCGAGACACTGCCTGCAAAAACCACCGTTTTCGTCTTCAGATCAAAATTCGTCGCCGAATCCGCCGTGATGCTGTAGCCCGCCCCATTCGGCACAGGATCAAATTTGACCGCCTCGGCGCCCACTTCAGAAAGGGCCACAGGCGTCTCGGGGATCTTGGCTGGCGGCGATTTTTCGGCCCCGGGGACATCTTCACGCACGGGCGACGCCAAACTCATGGCCGCCTCCTTGCTAACGGATTCGCGAGCGGAAGACACCAGCACCCGCCCCTTAACCGGCACCCCTCCGCGAAATCCCATGTTTCTGGACGTCACCTCCGGCACCTCTCCCACCTGCTCCGCAAAGGCAAAGCGTCCCGAACGGGCCTCCTTCAGAGCCACCGCTTCGCTCTGCTCCTCTGGAAGACTCGACGAAACCTCCGCCGGTAAATTTTTGTTGTAGCGGACAGTCGTCTCCGGCTTGTCCGACTTCAAATAGGCGGCGGAAGCAGCCAATAGAGCGACTTGGACAGAGACGATGTAGTGTGTGGCAGGCACGGCTTAAATGAAATTAGCCAACTATTTTAATTAAAACAAGTTTAATTTTCGTAACTCCAATTATTTCGGGACTTCAAACTGGTATGAAAAACCGCCATTCACTCCGGATTCCGAAGTTCGAGGTGCTTGAGAGGTGCGGAGGCTTGGCTGCTCAAGGCTTTCGGGTCCGCAGCGGCTGCATCTTCTACGATGCCACCCAAGGAGCAGGAAGCCTTGAGCGGCCAATGCTCAAGCCTATCAGGTGCCTCCAGTTTCGGAGTCCGGGTTCCACGCCTGCAGCTCCAACGACTCGGACCTCAATCCCGCAATGCCACTGCCGGGTCCAGGCGCGCCGCAAACCAAGCAGGCACAAACCCGGCGATCAGGCACATCAAAAAAGAACCGCCCGCAGCAAGACTCACGTTAAACCAGCTCAACTGGGCCGGAATCTCTGCCAAAAACACCCCTTCGATCGCATGAACTTGGCTGGATGTCAGCCGGGCGATGCCAGCACGAATGTCATTGCGCAGCCAAAGCACCAAGAGACTGCCACCAACGCCCGCGGCCACTCCCACTCCGCCAATGATCGCGGCCTTGGTCACGAAAATGCGCACAATGTCCCACGTCCGGCACCCCAAAGCGGTGAGCACGCCGATGTCTCGTCGCTTTTGCGTGGTCACAGTGATGGTCGTATTCATCACCGAGAAGGCTGCCACCACCGCAATGACCCAGAGGATGATTGTCATCATGATTTGCTCATTGCGCATCGCCGCCAACCGCGCCTCCCCATCATCGATCCAGGTCTTGGTTTTCCAGCCCGTTGCCGGTAACAAGGCATGGCCGATCTCCTTTGCCTCATAAGGCGCAGCCAATTCCACAGCCACCCCACTGACACCCTGCCCAAGATGAAATAGCTCACGCCCCGTTTCCAGGGAGAGGTAGGCATTGAGACCGCCAGACTCGCCGTTGTAAATGCCAACGACTTTGAGCTTCTG
>JBIIUD010000638.1:0-2882 GCA_044340175.1 Verrucomicrobiaceae bacterium | reverse complement strand
CTTGCCGACATCCCCATCACGAACGGCCTCCGGCAGTTCCGCATACTCGCCCCGCAACTCCTCGATCAAGGCCGGCGAGCCCACACACAGTTTCTGGTAATCTGCCTCCGGTGTTTCCAGCACCACAGAGGCCACCACCTCCAGCGTGCGCAGCCACACCCCTAGTTTTAGCAGCACCGCCAAGTCCTCATCTCTTTGCTCCACGAGCGATTCCTCGAGCGCCTGATAGCACTCAATCACCCCCGTCCGCAGTTCGTCCCACTGTTCCATTTCCGCAGTCTTTGCCAGTGCCAGCAGCATGGGAGTCACCTTTTCTCCAAACCCCAGCGTGCGGCTATAGGCCATCACCTCTTGATTGTTGTTACGAAACTGCTGCACATCTGCTGCCTGCACACACAGATAGCTCTCTCCCACCAAATAACCCAGCGTCACCGAGGTCCGCATCCGGTCGGGCGCAGGCGTCGGCGGCGGGGGCCGGTAAAGTTGACGCCAGCGCGCTTTTGCCACCAAGCCCACCGCCTCCAAAAAGTCAGCTGGCGTCTGTTCCTCTGTCCAGAGCGGCACCACCGTAAAGTCGGTCTTACCTTCCTTTGCGGGCTTCTCCGCTGCGGGTTTTCCCTGCTCAGGTTCGGCCTGGGGAGGCGCGGCAGGCTGCTCTCCAAGCACCGCCGCCCAACCGACGCAGCCCATCACTAGGCACGTCATCAGCACCCCGAACGACAGTTTCACTGTCGCCGCCGGACGCTGATAGGTTGCTCGCTTTGGCATATTAAAGTCCCACTTTACTCTACTGTGACACTTTTGGCTAGATTTCTCGGTTTATCCACGTCACATCCCCGTGCTACCGCCGTGTAATAGGCCAGCAATTGCAGCGGGATCACTGTCAGCAGCGGGGAAAGGAAGGTCGGACACTCCGGCACATAAATCACATCATCCGTGATCCGCTCCAACTCCGTCCGCCCTACCGTCGTTACCGCAACCACCGGGCCCTTGCGCGCGCGGACCTCCTCAATGTTGCTGACGTTCTTGTCAAAAACCGCATCATCAGGAGCGATGAACACCGAGGGCATATCCGGCTTTACCAGCGCGATCACCCCATGCTTCAACTCAGCACTCGGATGCCCGCTCGCATAAATGTAGCTGATCTCCTTCATCTTCAGCGCCCCCTCCAGCGCCACCGGATAATTGAGTTGGCGCCCCATGAACAGCATCCCCTCCGCATTCGCATGCTTCTCAGCGATGGCTTTGATTTTGTCTGCCTGCTTCAAGATTTCACGAATCTGATCTGGGATCGCCTCCAAAGCATCGATCATTTCCAGTCCGTCCACGCTGGAAAGATGGTGGATCCGCCCAAACAGCAGCCCGAGCAACGTCAGCACCGCCACCTGAGAAGTAAACGTCTTGGTCGCCGCCACACCGACTTCCGGCCCAGCATGGATGTAAACGCCGCCATCACTTTCCCGAGCAATGGTGCTGGCCACATTGTTCACCACACCAAGGCAGCGCATGCCTTTGCGCTTCGCTTCCCGCAACGCCGCCAGCGTGTCAATGGTCTCGCCACTCTGGCTGATAACAAACTGCAGGGTGCCTTTGTCCGTGGGCACATTCCGGTAGCGGAACTCACTGGCGATCTCCACCTCCGTCGGGATGCGTGCCATGCTTTCCATCAGGTACTCACCCACCATCGCCGCATGGAATGCCGTCCCACAGCCGCTGAGGATGATCCGGTCCACATTGCGCAGTTCTTGCGGTGTCATGTTCAGACCACCCAGCACGGCCGTGGCCTCATCCCGTGACAAACGACCCCGCAGCGCATTTTGCAGTGATGCCGGCTGCTCATAGATCTCCTTCAACATGTAATGCGGGAAAGCGCCGATGTCCGCGTCATCCTCCGTGAAGTCCACCCGACTCACCGTCACCGAAGCTGGCCTGCCCTGATGAGAGGTGACCGTGTAGCCTTCCTCACTCAGGGATACGATGTCGTAGTCATTCAAATAAACCACGTCCCGAGTGTGCGCCACCAGCGCCGAAACATCGCTCGCCAAGAAGTGCTCGCCTTTGCCCAGCCCAACCACCAACGGACTGCCCAGCCGGGCTCCCACCATCACGCCAGGTACATCCGCGTGCATGACCGCGATGCCATACGTGCCTTTCACTTTGGCCACTCCCGCCTGCACCGCAGCGATCAGGCGCTTTTCACCATCGACTTCATCCGAGGCATCAAAAAAGCGCCCCACCAGATGCGCCAACACTTCCGTGTCCGTCTGACTCTCAAAGACATGGCCTTGCTCGATCAGATGATCCCGCAGCGGCTGATAGTTCTCGATCACCCCATTGTGCACGAGCACCAGTTTCCCGCCGCCATCCTGGTGCGGGTGCGCATTCTCGTCCGTAGGCGCTCCATGCGTCGCCCAGCGTGTGTGGCTGATGCCTGCCGTGCCTTGGGGATTCAATTCGTTCACGGCACGTCTCAGATTCTCAATCCGCCCCGCCCGCTTCACCAGTTCCAAACCGTTGCCGACACCGAACAAGGCCATGCCCGCCGAATCATACCCACGATACTCCAAACGCCGCAATCCATCCAGAAGGATGGGACTGGCCTGCCGTTTGCCGATGTAACCCACAATGCCGCACATAAAAGAAGAAGAAAAAGGGAGAGATGTTGAAAGACAGCCGCTGAATCTGCGGCCACCCCTCAGTCTAAGCCCAAAATTCCATTCCGACAGCGCAAATCTAAATTCCAGAATTGAACAAAGGCCGCTACCTCGGGGCTTTCAAAAGTCCCAGCAGCGTCTCCGCGCACGCCTGCGAAAACGCCGGGGCATTGATCTCTGCATCCACCTCGATCAAAGGAATGCCAGGTCGCAGATGCTCCCTGATCG
>JBIIUD010000637.1:0-2887 GCA_044340175.1 Verrucomicrobiaceae bacterium | reverse complement strand
TCTGCGTCTGCGGAAGAGCTCGCTGAAGTGATCTCTGAGTGGGTGTAAGTCGCAGCAGCGCGCAGCGGCAGCCGCCAGTCGCTACCGGTCGATGCCAGGGCGTCCCAGCGCACGGCAAACTCCAGACCATAAACTTCCGCCGAGCCAGCGTTGGCGTCATCCGTGCTGCCCGCACCGCCGAGGTTATCCCGCACGATTAGATTATCAAAGTCAGTGAAAAAGCCGACCAACTCGGCTTGAACCGCTGTTCCATAGTGACGAAGGCCCAATTCGTAACCGTTGCTCTGCTCCAGGTCAGCCCCATCCCGGAGGAACTCGCGCGGTGCCGGCGTGGAAATGCCACGGTAATAGCCCCCAAACAGGCTCCAGGTGTCCGCCAGTTCATACACCAGTCCGACCCCAGGTGTGATCGCGTCTAGCCCGCCGGAGGCGCTTGCCTTGACCCGGCTGAGATCGCCCTCTTCGGCACGGTCAGTGAATTCCATCTGCATGTGCTCCCAGCGCACCCCCGGCTTCACCGTCAGGCGACCCATTTTGATGCTGTCTTCAACATACATCGAATACGCCAACACATTGGCATCTCGGTTGCCCGCCTCTCCTTGGCGCCCGCGTTTAATGCCCAGCACACTGCCGGAGCCGTTCACGTTCACACGATCATCCCGTTGGAAACGGCTGGACTCATCGTAGTGCAAACGCGCTCCCACGCTCAAATTGTGATCGAGAGCGCCTGTTTCGAATCCCCAATCTGCACGAGTCTGGATGCCCATCGTCGAATACTCGCGATTGTTGGAGCGGATCTTCCATGACCCCGGAGCAGCCCCGCGAACGATGTCATAGCCCAGGCTATTCGAGCCGAGCGCGGTTGCTAGGTTGATGTCATTACCTTCGACATCCCGCACATTATCCAGCTTGTACCAGTCGCGTGCGAAGGAGGTGTAATACGCCGTTGTCTCGATCCGCAGGCTGTCGGTAGGCTGCATGATGTGGCTCAGGGAGTAGCGGAACTGGTCGCTGGTGATGTTGTCAAACTGACTGGCCACATACCGACGATTGGGATTCACCCGCAGATCGTTGTCACGCAGGCCGAGATAGGTTTCATCCGCCTCAAACGAGGTGTAGCCAAACCGGAATTCAAACCGCTGCTTCAACAAAGAATCCGGTTCAAAGAACAAACGAACCATCGGCTCAATGGTCGTGAACCCCGTGTCACCGCCGACTTTGTCGATTTCACGATAGCCATCCGACTGATTGTGAAAGAACTCCAGCAGCACGCCCAAGGTGCCAAGATCCGTCTTCTGGGTGTGTCCCCACCAAGCATGATTGTAAAAGGTATTGAAAGAGCCGTAGGTGGACCGCAGGTAACCCGCTGTCGCCGTGTCTGTCAGCGTCTCACTGGTGGGCAACACCGCTGACTTACCGCCTTTTCCACCGGGATTCTTGGCATCCGCAGGGGCGGGCTCAGGAGCCATCGGCGCAGGCAACTCCAGGAATGGGGTGGACAGGTAGTTGATCACCCCACCCGTCGTCTGGGGTCCATAACGTACCTGACTGGAGCCTTTTAAAATTTCGATGCTGCTCATGCGCCCGATCCTGGGGCTGTAATAAGCCGCCGGATCGGAGTAGGGCGCAGGCGCCATCATGATGCCGTCTTCCATGATCGTGAGCTTGCTGCTGCGTCCACCATCGGCACCCCGCAAAGAGATGTTGGGAAAGTTACCAAACCCATCCTCTTCCCTCACATAGACCCCCGGCACCTGCTGAAGCACCCGGTTCGGGTTACTGTAAGTTTGACGCTGAATCTGCTGAATATCGACCACGGCCGCAGACCCAGCGATTTGTGGGATGTTGATGGCATCACCGATCACCGTGATGGGTGCCAAGTCCACGGTGCCAGTGCTAGCTGTCGGCAGCGTGACAGACTGCTCTTGCCCAGAAGCAGAGTGATGGGCAAAAACGAGCGCGCCGATCGCCAAAGCAATCGCCGTTGGCCGAACCAACGGATGGGATAAGGGAGGGGGAGAGGAGGAGAGGTTCATTGCTGTTGGAATTGTGTCTCAGTAACAGAGGGGGGCGATACTCGGAAGATTCGGGGTCGGGTCAAGCATAATTCTGCGAATGGGTCGCAATAGCGTTTTGACAGACTTCGTTTTCTCTTTCCATTCTTCACCTCAATCTCCGCCCCCATGCTCGCCTCCACCCCTTCGGACTATTCCGCCCTGCTGCCTATCAGCCAAGGCGACGCGTCTTCCGTTGCCACCCGGAGCGAACTCTGGCGGCATGATCGTTGCTCGTCCGACTGTCAGCGTCCCACGATGGCCCTGAGCTGGATGCTTGCCATTGCGCTCGCCTGCCTCAGCATTGGCGGCCTCGGTCTGACCCGACCTGTGCACAGACCCTTCCAACTGCTCTCCATGACGCCCGCCCCTGTGGGCGAGGAGAAGTTTGATCTGGCCATGGTCGAAATGTCCGCCCCGACCGCCGAGGATTCTTCCGAAACGCCCGTGGAAGAAATCGCACTGGAAGTGGTTGTGCCTCAACTTGAAACCATGCCCGAGCTGGTAACCGAAACGCAAGAGGACCTGCCTGAGGTCGCCGAAGTCCTGACGGCTGACGACCTTTTCACCGTGCCCGCCGCCCCCCCCGTGGAAGACATGCTCAAACCCGAGACCCCACGCCGCCCCGCGCCGACACCTACTCCTCCCGCCCGGCCCAGGACGACTCCCACCACCGCTTCACGCTCCCCAGCCACGGGCAGCACCGCGACTGGCACCGCCACAGGTGGCACTGGCGGCACAGGGACCAGCGCCCGCGGCAGCAGCAAAGGCTACTTTCCCGCCCCACCCTACCCCGCCGCCGCCCGCAGCCGCGGCATCCAGGGCACCGTCTA
>JBIIUD010000636.1:0-2896 GCA_044340175.1 Verrucomicrobiaceae bacterium | reverse complement strand
GTTTGGCTCGGGTGAGGGACTGGATTTTGTGCATCTGTGTTGTTTGGCGCGTTGTTGGAGCAGTCTGGGGCTGAAGGGATTGGCGCCTGAGGTGAAACAGCAAATGATGGTGAGAGTGGAGGCTTATCGCAGTGCGGACGGCGGCTTTCATCAGGCCATAGGTCGTGAGGCGGGCTCCGCCTACGGTTGTTTGATCGGCTGGAGTGCCTATGAGGACTTGGGGGAGCGCTGCCCGCAGCAGGACCGGCTTTTGGACAGCCTGATGAGTCTGCGCACTGAGGATGGTGGGTGGTCCAATGAGCGTGGGCTGCCCATAGGAGTGACGCCGGGAGCGGCGGCGGCGGTGTCGTTATGCCAGCATCTGGGCGTGCCAGTGGAGACCAAGGTGAGGGACTGGATTCTAGCGCAGGCTTTGCCTGAGGGTGGATTCAAGGCGCTGCCGGGCATTCCGATTCCAGATTTGCTCTCGACGGCGGTGGCCCTGCATGCGCTGGATGCGTTGCAGGCCGATTTCACGGCGCTGAGAGAGCCCTGCCTGGACTTTGTTGATTCACTGTGGAATGCGGAAGGGGGATTTCACGGCAACTGGACAGACCATGAATTGGACTGCGAGTACACCTACTACGGGCTTTTGGCGCTGGGGCATTTGGGGGTGTGAAACATTTGTCATGGGGGTGTGGTGGTGCATGATGGGTGATGGTGAAACTGGATTCATGTGCAGCGGTGATCACGGGGGCGTCCTCGGGTTTGGGGGTGGAGTTTGCCCGGCAACTGGCGGGGCGGGCGGATCGTTTGTTGCTGGTTGCTCGGCGCCTAGAGCCGATGCAGGCGCTCAAGGCGGAACTGACGGCGAAACATGCGAACCTGCGTGTCGAAATCTGCCCTGCTGATCTCGGGCAGGCGGCGGGGCGGGCTGCGGTCGTGGCCTGGGTGCGGGCGGAGGGCTTTGCTCCCGATGTGTTGATCAACAATGCGGGTTTGGGGGATTACGGGCCTTTTGCCGATGCTGATGCAGCGCGCTTGACGGAGCAGATGGAGGTCAACATGAGTGCGCTGGTCCATCTCTGTCATGGGCTGCTGCCGTTGCTGCGACGGCCAGGGGGCATTTTAAATGTGAGTAGTTTGGCCGGGGAATTGCCGATGTCGGAGCTGGCGGTCTATGGGGCATCGAAGGCCTTTGTGTCGAGTTTCTCTGAGGCTTTGGCGGTGGAGTTGGATGGGGAAGGCGTGACGGTATCCGCCGTCTGCCCGGGACCGACCCCGACCTCCTTCGGTAGCAATGCGCGGCGAGCAGATGGTAGCGACACCAACCGCTCAGGGCAGGATTTTTTGAAGCAGCCGCCGGAAAAAGTGGTGGCTACGGGACTTAGAGCGCTTGAAACCGGTCATGCCCGAGTGTTTCCTGGAGTGGGTGTGGCGTTGGTGGCGCATTTGTTCCGTCTGCTGCCGCGCCCGCTTCTGCGTCTGCTGCTTCGGCGTCGTCTCCGCGCCGGGAGATGAACACTGAGAAATCGATATGAGCCTATTGCCCTCCAATGTTTCCCCTGAACCTGAATCCGGATCTGACGGAGGTGGGAGCGGGGACTGGCGTGCACCGCAGCCAAAGAAAAGTGGCTTTCTTAGTTTGCTGATCCGCGTGCTGGTGCTGGTGGTGTTGGCGATAGGGTTGGTGCTGCCGTTCACACCCTTTGCCGGGAAGATCAAACGGGGGTTGCTGGAGATTGCGAGGGAAGCACGTGACTCCGGGGAGCGGGAGGTGATCGAGAAGGAGGTGATCAAGGAGGTGCCCAGAGATGTCATCAAGGAGGTGGTGAAGGAAGTCGAGGTCATCAAAGAAGTGCCCGTATTGCCACCACTGCCTGACGAGTATGTGGGGCGGAAGGATGTGGACATCGCCTCCCTTTTCAATGGCATCACCGTGAAGACCCAGTTGATCACGGAGCAGGGGAACTTTGCCAGCCTGGAGCGGCTCGATCCCGAAGCTTACAAGGCGGAGTTTCAGCTCAGCATTCGTGTGCCTAAGGCCAATCAAAGTGTAGCCGAACTCTCCCGCATCAACGAGCATCTGCCCAAAGCACTTCCGGGCCTGCCACAGATGCTCGAGACCGGTAAGGTCTCCCCCTTCTACCACAAGCTCTACGAGAACAAGACACGGCGTGTGCAGACGGAGGTGACGCGACTCAATAAGGCGCTGGATCGCCACAATTTTTTCGATTGTGAAACCATTCTCGAGCTGACCCATCCGACGACGCAGCGGAAGGTCATGTTGATTCAATCCGAAATGGACGTGGTCGCGGACGGGTCCGATGGGGACCGGATGCCGAAGCTGGATGAGTACATTTACATGTCGGATTTTTATCAGCCTTTCACCAGCTATGCTTGGACCAAAAAGACCGCCACTCCGAATCCCCTGTTAGCCAAGTGGGAGGCACGGCTGGTCAAATTGAATGCCGAGTATGCCGTCAAGGGCCTCTCCGCCGCGCGCAATGCGGAGCTTAAATCATCCATCAGCCAGGTGAAACTGGAGATCTCCGACCTGAAAGCGCGCAGCAGCCTGATTGCGGAAAAGGACCCCTTCGTTGTGATCTCCCTGCTGTTTCGGGGGTATGAGGGGCAGAATGCGTTCACTCCCGGGATCGGTGACTATGCCGCCGTTGTGCATGGCAACAAAATTTATCCTGCCATCTGCGGTGATTATGGACCCACTTTCAAGATGGGGGAGGCCAGTCTGCTGATGGCCAAAGCGGTCAACGAGAAGGCCACTCCGTACCGTCGGCCTGAAAGTGATTTGAAGGTGACGTACCTTATTTTCCCTGGAACAGGCGTGAAACCCTGGGGGCCACCGGATCTCAAAGTTTGGGAGCAAAAAGTAACGGCTTACTTGAATGAGGTGGGC
>JBIIUD010000635.1:0-2901 GCA_044340175.1 Verrucomicrobiaceae bacterium | reverse complement strand
GCAGGCAGACTTTTGGGTTTCGACCCGACTGGCTTCGCCAAATATCCGGACACAGGGGCACCACCCAGACAGTCCACCTGCACATTCACCAACTCCATACCCGTCACTGAAGTCGTCGCAGGTGTCGTCGTCACCTTCATCGGCACAGCTGCCAATGCCACTTTTTGCGCTTTCCAAAACGCATCAAAATCCTCGGGCACCGGCAGGCTCGGCTTGAGCATGAGCGGATCGACTCCCGCGGCAGCCATCGCCGTCACTTCTCCGGCACGCACCTGCAGGCGAAGAAAGCCAGGTTCTGTCAGTTTCCCCGTCAGTTCCGCTTTGCCCGCCTTCAGAGTCACCTGCCGAACCGGCTCCGCCTCGACGCCATCCTTCGAGATCACACAATCCACCACCAAGCCCTCCGCTGGCTTGCCTTGCTGTGTGCCTTCAATTCGAAACGTCACCGTCTCGCCCACCGCATAAAACGCGTCTGCCCGATCCACCGCTGCCGTCAGCACGACCTCAGGCAGGCTCTTCGTTTCTTCCGCCAAGGCCGCAGTCGCGAGCACTAGCCCGATCCCAATTCCAATTCCAAAAATTCCAAGGCTCTTCATCATCGCATCTTTTTAAAACCCGGTTCAGTCTCTGTCAGCCAGCATTTCAACCATCCAAAAAACGCTCCCCCTACCTGCGCATACCCCACCGCATTCGGATGCACGCCATTGTCCACAGGATAGCCACTCACCGGATCCAGCCCCAGCTCCGTGGCCACCAAATAAATCCCTTCGTTCTCTCTCCCGCCCAACCTTTCAATCATCCGCTGCACCAGCCGATGCTGAATCCGTTTCCAGCCCCAGCGATGGTACTTTCCTTTGTAGTTCGCCTCAAAACCTGACTCGCGCGCATTCGGCGGTGTCGTCAAGCCCACCGCCAAGGCGGTCTTCGGTGCCGCCTCCCGGAACACTGCCAGCAGTTTTTCAGCCTGGTCGAGCACCTCATCGATTTTCACCGCCATCGCCGTCCGATCATTCGGATTCGCTCCAAAGCAGTCATTGATCCCCAGTAAAAACGTCACCACCTCCGGCGCTTCACCTCCTGCATTCTCGCGAAAATATCGAGGCAGATCCAGCCTCACGCCGCCCGCTTCCTCTGCAAACAAAAACGGACTCGTACTCTTCCTCGCCAGCGGACCCGCCGTCACTCCCACCGCTTTTGGATCATGCTTTTGCAAGAAGTCCACCCACTTCCAACCGCCATAGCCCTCGTGCGCCACTCCAGGCTTCGCCGATGGCGGCCGGTGCGTTCCAATCATCGTCCAGGTCGGATTTCCCGGCTCGCTCAGCCGCCGAGCGATCTCATTCGGATACTGGGTGGCATTCGTCAAACTGTCCCCCACTATCAGCATTCTCAAACTCTGTCCTGCGCCCGCCTCTTTCGGCGCCACCAACACCATCATGCGTTCCTCTTCGATGACCGCACCCGCCTGGTCGCGCACCACCAGTTTCCACTCATGCCGTCCTGCCGTCTCCGGCACCGCCGTCCATCGCATCCCGTCCACCTTGCCCACGTCACAAGTCACCTCATAGCTAAAGGCCTCCGGCTTCTCGCTCAACACCACATTGTCAAAGTACACGTTCAACTCAGTTCCCACCACGCCATGAAGCACCGGTGGTAGCACCAATTCCAAATCCCCCAGCGCAATGCCGGTCCACGCCAGAAAAACCAGCGCCACTCTCTGCAACCCCATCATCCTATTTTCCACGCCTCCCGCATCGGTTTCATCAGCATCGCATTCGCCGCCTCATCCCCTTCAAAGCGCTCAGCTACCGGATCAAACTTCAATCCCCGACCCAGCGCCGCCGAAATCGCTCCCATCTGACACACCGTCATCGCCCGCTGTGCCACCTCCGCCGGTGCCGCCGTCTGTCCCCGACTCAGCACCGCATCCACAAAGTTGCGATGGTGATGCTTCGACTCATAAAGCGCCTTGTCCCCGCTCTTCAGCTTCACCCGCAGAATGTCGTCCGAACTCGCCTTCAACACCTCGCTCTCCGTATAAATCCAGCCCTCGCTCCCGACAAACTTCGTCCCCCATTGCGCCTTGTCATTCGTGCTCACCATCACCACCCGCACCCCGTTCGCATACCGATACTCAATCCGAAACTTCTCCGCCGCATCATACAGCCCCGTCGGCCGCCGCACCACCTGCGCAGCCATCACCTCCACCGGCGTCGTCTCATCCATGCCCGCCCCCCACTGCGCCACATCCAAAAAATGCGCCCCCCAGTCGGTGATGTAGCCAGGGGCATACTCCTCGATCCAGCGAAAGTTGAAATGACACCGCGCCGCTGTGTAGGGCTTGGCCGACGCAGGCCCGAGCCACATCTCATAATCAAGATGCTCCGGCACGACCTCCGTCTTTTCCATTCCGGTAAAACCACCCCGAATCGCAAAAGCATCCGGCACGCCAATTTCCACCGTTTTCAACTCGCCGATGTACCCGTTCACCACCCGCTCACACGCCATCCGCACCTTCATCCCCGACCGCCGCCATGTCCCGCATTGCAGCACCCGCCCGTTCGCCTTCACCGCCTCACAAATCGCCCGCCCCTCCGCAATGCTCGCCCCCAGCGGTTTCTCCGAATACAAATCCTTGCCCGCCTTCGCCGCCGCGATCGCCACGTTCGAATGCCAATGATCCGGTGTCGCATTCATCACCGCATCCACATCCGCCCGCGCCAGCACCTCCCGAAAATCCCGATAGCAATCCCCCTTGCCCACCTTCGCCAACACCGCCGCCTTCTCCAGATGCTGCGCATCCACATCACACAGCGCCACCACCTGCACCCGCTCATCCGCCATCAACGCTCGCAAATTGCTCATCCCCCGCCCCCCCCACCCCCCACCCGCCCACCCCAC
>JBIIUD010000633.1:0-2903 GCA_044340175.1 Verrucomicrobiaceae bacterium | reverse complement strand
CACTTGCCTGCGGTTTCCGGTTTGCTGATGGAGAAGGAGCTGGCTTATCTGCATGATGAGTTGGAAAATCCAGCGCGTCCTTTCGTGGTGATCCTGGGGGGAGCCAAAGTGAGCGACAAGATTGAGGTGATTAACCGGCTGCTGGAAAAAGCAGACACCATCATCATCGGTGGCGGTATGGCTTACACTTTCCGCAAACTGGTGCAGGGCATCACCCTCGGGAAGAGTCTTTACAAGCCCGAGTGGGAACCCATTGCTCAAGCAGCTTTGGACAAGGCCAAAGAGCGGGGGGTGAATCTTTTGATTCCGGTGGATGCCTTGATCACCGACGCGTTTGATTTCGACACCAAACAGCTCGGCGTCACCCGCTACACTGGGGTGAACGAAGACATCCCGGAAGGCTGGGAGGGCGTGGACATCGGACCAGAGTCGGTCAAGCTTTTTGCGGCAGCCGTGGCTGGAGCCAAGACGGTGATCTGGAACGGACCCATGGGCGTCTTTGAGATCAAGGAAGCGGCCAAAGGTACCTTTGACATCGCTGAAGCTGTGGCCGCCAATAGTGATGCTGTCACCATCATCGGTGGGGGTGACAGTGTGAAGGCGGTGAAGAAAGCCAAGCTGGACGACAAGATGACCTTCATCTCGACGGGTGGCGGCGCTTCTCTGGAGCTGTTGGAAGGAAAAGTGCTTCCTGGAGTTGCCGTGCTGCTAGACAAGTGACATTTCTGCCCCTAAAGAACGCGCCCACCAAAATCTGAAATCTACATGGCCACCTTTCGCAAGCCCATCATCGCCGCCAACTGGAAAATGCACATGACGCCTCAAGAGTCGGAGGAGTTCCTGCGGAGCTTCGTCCGCTTGGTGCCTGAGAAGTGCCCGATCCAGATCGTGGTAGCCCCTCCTTTTGTGAGCTTGGAGCGCTCCAGTGCCGTCTTGAAGAACGGTCGTGAAAAGGGTGTGGAACTGGCGGCACAAAACATGTCCCAGCATCCTGCCGGAGCCTTCACGGGTGAGATCAGTGCGCGCATGGTGAAGGAGTGTGGCTGCACTCAAGTGATCTTAGGCCACAGTGAACGCCGGGCGATTTTTGGTGAAACGGACGCGGTGATCAATGCGAAGCTGCTGGCCGCACTTGAGGCTCGGCTGCATCCCATTCTCTGTGTGGGGGAGACCTTGGAAGAGCGCGACGGTGGTCTCATTGAGAAAGTGCTTGAGACCCAGCTGCGGGGTGGTCTGGCAGAAGTCGGTGCCCATAAGATGCAGGAATGTGTCATCGCTTATGAACCCGTCTGGGCCATTGGCACCGGGCGCACGGCCAGTCCTGAGCAGGCGCAGGAGGCTCACGCCTTCATTCGCAAGGTGCTGACCGAAATGTTCGACGAAGATACCGCTCAAAAAATCCGCATCCAATACGGCGGCAGTGTGAAGCCAAACAACATGGCTGAGCTGATCAGTCAGAAGGATGTGGATGGTGCCCTCGTAGGCGGAGCCAGCCTGGAGAGCGCGAGTTTCTGGGACATTTGCAAAGCGGCGATTGATTGGGCCCAAGCCCAAGGCTGAGCTGCTGCACAAGATTTGCTTTCCAAAAGGGTGGGCATGGGTTCTCAGTAGAGGACCATGCTCACTGACCTTTCTCGCAATCAAGACTTCCCCGGTCTCAACGGACTCACCTATCTCAACACGGCGGCTGAGAGCATTCCTCCTGCTTGTGTCGGGGAAGCCGTGATGCGCTATGTGGCGGACAAGCAGCTCGGCATGAGAGGGCGCGAGCCTCACTTCGCGGCCGTGGAGGCTTGTCGAGAGGTGAGTGCTCGGTTTGTGGGTTTGCGAACGGAGGAGGTTTCGTTTTGTTCTTGTAGCTCAGAGGCTTATAACTTGCTGGCGTCTGCGTTGGCACTGGTGGCCGGAGATGAGGTGGTGGTCACAGATCTGGATTTTCCGGCCGGGGTCACGCCTTGGCTGTGCGCTGGGCAAGGGGCGGTGATGCGAGTTTGGGAAGCGGCTGAGGGTGAGTTGGATGTGGCGGACCTGATGCCACTGCTGAGTGAGCGGACGAGGTTGGTTCAGGTGTCGCTGGTGAGTTTCTACAATGGTCATCGCATCGACTGGAAACCGCTGCATGACGCAGTGCGTGCGCTGGCGCCGAGGGCGTTGATCTCGGTGGATGTGACACAGGCCTTGGGGCGTGTGGCTTTGGAGTGCCCAGGCGCGGATGTTCTCATCTCTAGCACGCACAAGTGGACTCTCGGCATTCATGGCGGTTGTGTCATCGGAGTGCCGGAGGAACGGGCGGAACAACTGACGACTCAGGCCGGCGGCTGGTATCATTTGAGCAATGCGTTTGATGCGGATCGGTTTCAGCGGGCGGTGCCGAAACCTGGTGCGGCGAGCTTTTCCGTGGGCATGCCAAATTTTATCTCCCTCTATGCTCTTGATGCGGCGTTGAGGTATTTGGAGGGGGTCGGTCTTGAGGCCATAGGTGCTCATGCAGACCCGCTGGTGCGCGCGGCCCATGATGGGTTGGTGAACCTGGGTATCAAACCGCTATGCCCTCTGCGAGAAGGGCGTGCGACGGGCATTGTAGCCTTTAAACATGAGCGTAGCGCAGAATTGCACGCGGCGCTGGAAGCTGCCGACATTCATGTCATGCACCAAGCCGGCCGTGTGCGACTCGCCTTGCACGGCTACAACACGATCACGGATGTGAACCGTGTGCTGAGCGTGTTGGGTCGATTTGCTTAGCCCTTTTTGTTTCTAGCCTGAATGATTCATGAAAATTCTACTGCAAACGCTGGAAAGCCCATGTCTGCTGCGTTGGGCTGGTTTTGAAAGACATCGAGCATTTACCCATGCACGCAGTCTTTCAAAACGGCACCCGCCTTGCATCCACGCGCTTTGCACCG
>JBIIUD010000634.1:0-2903 GCA_044340175.1 Verrucomicrobiaceae bacterium | reverse complement strand
AAACAGAGGGCACCCAGAAACACGCGGGAAAGTCCTGCCGACCGGGTTTCCAGTTCTGAGGACAAGGGGGTGTTGGTGGCTTGGGGAGGGCGTGAAGTCTTGGCCACAGGCGGTGAATGGGGAAGGGGGTGGGGGTCAGTCGGCGTAAAACAGAAGATGCATGATCTTCCAGCCTGACGTGGTTTTGATCAATGAAAAGTGGTCGATCCCGGTGCTCTTTTCTGCGCCTTTGAGGAGAGTCCAGTGCACTCTCGCCAGCGCCGCACGGTCGTCAGTCTGAATGTCCATTGAATCAGCGATTTCAGTCATCGGCTCAGTCGCCGTTTTGTGACCCATGCGTTGGCCGTGAAGAAAGTCTGACAAGGTCTCGGTGCGTTGATTGCCGCTGCGGTCGGCCACGTAGGTAATGCGGGCGCTCTCATGAAAACAGGCGGCATAACCGTCCATGTCCTGGGCTGACCAGGTGCTAAAATAGCGCTCCAAGAAGGCTCTCACCGCAGGTTCTTCGGCAGTTTGTGAACCTGATTTTTCGCAGGAGGGGAGCCCGATCAATGAAATCAGACAGATGAGACGGAGAAAAAGGGCGCGTTTCATGCCTGCGATCAAAACGGAATGCGTGGGGCAAATCAGGGTCAACCGAAGGATTCCTCTTCGACTCCGAGCAGGGCGATGATCCGGTTCAGATCCTCAACTCCATAGTAGTCGATCTCAATCCGCCCTTTTTTATCAGAATGATGCAAACTGACATTGGTTTTCAGATGGCTTAGCAACTTCTGCTCGACGGCTTCTATGGCGGTCGCGAATTCACTGTCGGCGACTTGCGGCTTCGGTGCTGGCGGGTTGAGGATGGCCTGCACCAGTTTCTCAGTGGCCCGCACAGAGAGTCCCTTGTGGATGACGTCCGCAGCTGCTTTCTCCTGTTCTTTGGGCTTTTTCAGGCCGAGCAATACTTTGGCGTGACCCGTAGTGAGTTTGCCCTTCGCTAGAAAAGACTGAACTTCTGCGGGCAAATCCAAAAGGCGCATGGAATTTGCCACGGTCGCACGGTTGCGGCCGACTCTTTGAGCGATGTCCTCTTGGCGCATCGCGAAGTCTTTGGCGAGACGCTCATAAGCGCGCGCTTCTTCGATAGGGTTGAGATCCTCGCGTTGGAGGTTCTCAATCAGTGCCATTTCCAGCACTTCCTTGTCCGTTGCTTCTCGCGTGATGACGGGCACCTCTTTAAGGCCCAACTCGCGAGAGGCGCGGAAGCGGCGCTCTCCGGCGATCAGTTCCAGCTTGCCATTAACCGGACGGACAATGAGCGGCTGAATGACCCCATGCTCACGGATGGACTCCATGAGTTCGGTCAACTGCTCAGCGACGAACTCTTTGCGTGGCTGCAGAGGACTGGGGACGACTTGATCCAGCGGGACACGCCGCACCACATCACCAGGCGCCGGTTGCGCGAGGGCGGGTGGACGGGCAACACCAGCGACGCCGGGTGATGAAGTGATGAGGGCGCCGAGCCCTTTACCGAGTACTTGCTTTGCCATGGGGGGCGAGATTAAACACGGGCTTTGAGGGAAGCAAATGGGGAATTGAGTAGATTGCGAGGAGGGGGTGGGGTTTGCAAAAACGACCTCTCCATGAAGCGTGGCGAAGTCTCATTGAATGACAGCCACACAGCCGAAACGAGGCTGCCAATTGTTCTATGCGCAGGGTCGGTCTGGAAAAGTGGCATTTGGAGGAGGCTGCCACGGTAAGCTGGGAAATATTTTTTGTCAGACTTCGGCTCTGGCGGGAGTCTTTTAATGAATGGATGAACCCTTGGCCAACCACGAGGCTTTTCTCACGCTGCTGCTGCGGTATGAGGCGGGGATTCGTGGGTTCATCCGGTCGGTGCTGCTGCGGGCGGAAGATGTGGATGAGGTGATGCAGGCGGTGAGTATTGTGGCGTGGCGGAAGTTTGACTCGCTGACGAATGCGGAGGACTTCGGGCGCTGGGCTTGCATGATCGCACGCTATGAGGTGCTCAAGTTTCAGCGAGCACGCGCCCGTGATCGGTTTGTGCTCGATGAAGCCTTGGTGGAGCAGATTTTGGAAGAAGGAGCGGAGGATGTTCTGGCCAGGGGGCATCGGCTTTCGCTGCTGGAGCGTTGTCTGGAGAAGCTGCCCCAGGCAAGGCGTGACCTTTTATTGCAGGCCTATACGCCGGGTTGCACGACGCGGGCGATGGCGGAGCGGTTGGGGAGATCTGAGGATGGGCTTTATCAGTTGCTGCGGCGACTGCGGGTGGAGCTGAAGCAGTGTGTGGAAGGTCATCTTTTGGAAGAAGGGGGCGCGACATGAATGCTCGGGACTTGGAACTGCTGGATGGCTGGAGGCATGGTCGGATTTCGGAGGCGGATTTTGCCATCTTGCAGGACCGATTGTATGCGGATGCTTCGCTGCGTGCCGAGATGCGTGCGCTGGCGGAGGTGGAGGAAGGCTTGAGCCATCTGGCCATGACGCGAGCGAGCACTCCGGTGTCAAAGCCTGTGAAGATGCGGTGGCGCGCGGTGTGGCTGCCGTGGGGCATCGCTGCGGCGGCATGCTTGTTGGCGGCGCTGTCCTGGTGGCAGCCGCGAGATTTGAAGAATGCCAGAGCGCTTTCACAGGTCGCACCGAAGCCTGTGGCTCAAGTCACGGCGATGCTGGTGGATGAAGCGGGTGCTGTGTTTGCTGAACCTAGGCTGCCTGGGCAAGTGAGCTTTGATCCGGGAACTTACGCGCTTGAGTCGGGCACGGTGCATCTTCGATATGTGAATGGGGCGGACTTGGTGGTGGAGGGGCCGGCGCAGTTCGAGATTCGCGATGCCTTCCGCACGGATCTCATAGCGGGAAGGGTGCGCGCCATCGTGCCGCCGACAGCGCATGGTTTC
>JBIIUD010000632.1:0-2904 GCA_044340175.1 Verrucomicrobiaceae bacterium | reverse complement strand
GGAGGTCACTGAGCCGGCGGTCGATGTCTTTGACGGTGCGCCCGATGGCGTCCAGCAGGGCAGTCATGCCGCGGGGCGTGTAGGTGGCGGCGGTCAACTCGCGCACTTCCCGAACAGGGCAGGCGGCAATCGGCACCTCATAGGCGTCATCAAACTGGATGAGGGTGAGGCGGGCGTCTCCTGGGACATCGAGCTGGGCTTTGACGAAGGCGTTGAAGGCGGCGACGGCGGGTTCCTGCATGGATTGCATGGAGCCGGAGCGGTCGAGGATGTAGGCGATTTCGGTGAGGTTTGGATTCATGAGATTTGAATGAGGGGGTTTGGGTTTGGGTTGAGAGTTAGAGTGAAAAGCCATGGTGGCGTCTCGTGGGGATGAGTGGATTCAATCGTCTTCGGAGGCCTCTTCCCAATCGTCGTCCTCGGCGTCGGGATCATCGACGAAGGGTCCGTAGGGTTCGTAGACGTCCTCGGCGTGAGAGCGGGCCTCGTTCGTGCTGCCGAAGTAGCCAATGTCGTCGAACTCGCTGGCGCGGATGAATGAAACCGGACCGAGGCTACAGAGGGTGATGGGGAAGTAGCCATCGGATCCGTTGCCGTAGAATGTGTCGACTTCAGCGCATTCGTCTTTCACAAGCGCCTCCAGCAGGTCACTGACGGAGTCGGTGTCGTCGCCAAGATCGGTGCCATTTTCCAGGTGCTGCAAAATGCTGGGGGCGCGTTCGGCAAATCGGCTCTTGAGCGTGGCTTGAACGGCGCTGTCTTGGGCGAGTTGAGGGTAAAAGGATTCGAGAGGTGCGGGTTGGTTCATGGTTGAGGGGGTGGTTGAAGAAAGGAGGTGGTGGAAATCAGGCGAGCCAGTCGCGTTGGGTGAAGACGGGGACCCCCTGGCGTTCGCAAAGGCGGAGGGTGTGGGCGGTGCCGCCACTGGTGGGGCCGAGGTTGTTGATGAAGAACAGCGCCACGGTGGCGGGTGCGAGACCAAGCGTGGCGCTGCCATGAACCTTCAGGGCATCTCGCACAAGATACTGGGCCTTGGCATAGGCTGGATTGCCGGACTGGCCGCGCAGGTAGACTTCGAACAGTCGATGATTCTCTGGAGATGTGGCAAAGGATTCGCGAGCGAGGTAGAGTCGCTCTTCCTGGGGCAAATCGTCCAAGGCGAAGCAGGTGGCGGAGGCGGGACGACGAGAGCGCCCCATGCCGGGCGAGGGAAGAACCAACTGGAGCAGGGCCCCCGGAACGGTGGCGACGCCTGCCGCAAAGGCCTCATCGGTGCCGGTGGCGTTGCCACTGCGGAACACAGCCTGCGGGAAGGCCTCGACCAGGCGGCGTCCTGTGTCGGCGAGCGCCTGCCGTTTCTCGGGAGGAAGCTGCCGGGTGCCTTCCAGGAGGATGACAGGATGGGTTGTGCTGCTGAGCAAAGGGTTGAGTTGAGCGAGAAAGGGAGAGAGCATGAGCGGTTGAGATTGCAGATTCGCACAGGGGGTGGGACAATTGTGGTTTGAGGTGTGCAACTTTTTGATTTATTTTAGGCGATATGATCAATCGAACACTATCCAGGAGACTTGGTAAGGCGGAACGGTCTGGGGCAAGTCGCCCAGCGATGTGGCGGGTGATGGAGATCCACAAGGTGGTTCGGGCGGGGCAGTTCCCGAATTGCTCAACCTTGGCCAAGGCGATCGAAGTGACGCCCAAGACCATCCAGCGTGATGTCAGCTTCATGCGGGATCAGTTGGGGATGCCGCTGGAGTATGATGCCCTGCAGCATGGCTACTACTACACCCAGGAAGTGGCCGAGTTTCCGATGCTGCATCTGTCCCGCAATGACCTGGTGGCGTTGTTCCTGGCGCGGCATGCGCTGGAACCGCTGCGGGGGACTCGCCTGGAGCGGATGCTGGCGGAGAGCTTCAGCAAGATTGCGGAGGCCTGTCCGGGTGAGGTGTCGATCCGGTGGGACGAGCTCGACAGTGCGTTCTCGGTGAAGGCGTCCGGGGTGTTGGCGGCAGATGTGACGTTGTTCGGGGATCTGCTGGATGCGGTGACGGCGCGGCGGGAGGTGCGCTTTGATTATCACAAGCTCACGGGCTCAAAGCCTGAGCATCGCCTGGTGCAACCGTATCACGTTGGGCAGATCGAGCATGGCTGGTATCTGGTGGCGTATGATCCGAGTCGCAAGGACATGCGCACGTTTGCGCTGCAGCGGCTGACGAATCTGGAGGTGCTGAAGTCGAAGTTCGAGCGCGACCAACGCTTCAGTGCGCGGACCCATTTGGGTGGGGGTTTTGGGGTGTGGAGCTATGACGAAAAAGAAAACCAGGCGCAGGAGATCCGAATCCGGTTTGAAGGCTATGCGGCGCGGGTGGTGGCGGAGCGGATGTGGCATGCGTCGCAGGAGATCGTGCCGCTGAAGCCGGATGGCAGCGTGATCGAATTCCGGGCGCGGCTGTCTGGTCTGGAGGAGATCACTCGCTGGGTGCTGAGCTGGGGCAGCAAGGCGCAGGTGCTGGGGCCGCCGGCGCTGAAGAAGCGGGTGAGGGATGAGTTGCGGGCGATGGTGAGTGCGGTCGAGAAGGTCTGAGCGGACGAGGACGAGGAGGAGGAGGAGGACGAGGAGGAGGAGGACGACGAGGGAACTGGAGTTGGCAAAAGTGATGAAACGGGTGTAGCGATGATGGATGGAGAATTTTGGATTATTCAAGGCCTTGCCGAAGCCAACCTTGACCCAAGAGGCGCAGTTGGCCTTGTTTCGCGCGAATCAAGCCAAGCGGAATCTTACGCGAGTCCCTTTCGCCCCATTCCGAACTACGCCACCGAGGCAAGTGTCCAAGACATTGTCGCCGAAGAACAGCGACTGATTCAGCGAGCGGAAGAAGAAGGCTTTTTCTGGGATGCAGCTAAGGTGCA
>JBIIUD010000631.1:0-2906 GCA_044340175.1 Verrucomicrobiaceae bacterium | reverse complement strand
CATCGGGGTGGCAAAAAATCTGCAAAAGAAGAAGTTCGACACGAGTCTGGGGTCCTTCAAGAGCTTCCTGTTGAATCAGGCGCGCTGGCGGATTCTGGATCAGTTTCGGCGGCGCAAGAAGCAGCAGAGCCGGGAGGCGGATCTGTATTTTGATGATGACGAGGAGCGTCGCACCGCTCCCATCGAGCGCTGTGCGGACCCGAATGGGCAGACGCTGGAGAAACTGTGGGACCAGGAGTGGACGGAGAAGATCATGGACATCGCGCTGCGGCGGGTGAAGGCGCTGGTGTCGCCACGGCAGTATCAGATTTTCTCCTGCTATGTGATCAAGGGCTGGGACCCGGAGAAGGTGAAAAAGGAGCTGGGGGTGAACGCGGCGCAGGTCTATCTGGCGAAGCATCGGGTCGGGCGCATCCTCAAGCGGGAAGCGGCGAAGCTGATGGAGCAGGATCAGTGAGCGGGGTCGCTCACCGAGAGGGTGAGGCGCGGGAAGAGGGAAGCGGGCTGGCGGGGGTTTTCATGATCGGCTCAAGCCTTGACTCCAACGTTTACGCCGACGGTGAGTGGTGTTTGGCCCAGGTTAAAGCTTCTTCTTTGGTGGTGAGGGTGCCTTCGAGTTGCAGGGTCTGCGCAGTGTGGAGGATGCCAGTGAAATCGGGGCCGGGAGTCAAGCCGAGGGCGATGAGGTCGCGCCCGGTAAGCAAGGGTGGGGGGATCAGGGGTTCCTGGGTGGTGGCAAATTCGGTGCGTTTTTGTTGAAGGAAATCGTAATTGTCCAGCAGGCCGTTGGAGCCGAGGCAGTCGACGCGGTGCAAAGCCAACTCGTCGTCGATGTGCGGGCGGGCGAGGAAGCGCTTGAGGGTGGCGGTGCGCATCTGCTGGACGCCGATGAAGTGCATGTGATTGGCGACGGCGGCGGTGGTGGCGTCGATGATGTCATTGGCGTATTTCAGACGGCGGAGAATGCTCTCCGTCATCTCAGCACCGAGTTTGTCGTGGCCATTGAAGCGGATGCGACCGGTGTCGGCATCGATGGTTTGGGTGGCGGGTTTGGCGATGTCGTGAAACAGCACGGACAGCACCAGCGGCAGGGAGGCGTCCACTGGCAGCAGGGACAGCATCAACCGAGTGTGGACAAAGACGTCGCCTTCTGGGTGGAATTGCGGGGGTTGCTCGCAGCCTTGGAGGGCCAGAATCTCCGGCAAAATCTGTGCCATGAGACCGCTGTCCACGAGGAGGTCAAAACCGCGCTGGCGGTGGGGGGAGAGCCAGAGGCGGTCGAGCTCGTCGCGGATGCGTTCGGGGCTGATCTGGGTGATGAGTGGGGCACAGGCCTGCACGGCGGCCCAGGTGGCGGGCTCGATGGTGAAGCCAAGGGTGGTGGCGAAGCGGACGGCGCGCAGGAGGCGGAGGTGGTCTTCTTGGAAGCGCGCGGCGGGATCGCCAATGGCGCGGAGGATGCCTGCGCGCAGGTCGACCTGGCCGCCGACGTGATCGATGAGGGTGCCGGTCTCGGGGTCGAAGAAGAGGCCATTGATGGTGAAGTCCCGGCGCTGGGCATCCTCCTCGGGGGTGGCGAAGGTGATGCTTTGGGGGCGGCGACCGTCGCCATAGGAGCCGTCGGTGCGGAAGGTAGCCACCTCCACCCAGCGGCTGCCGGCGGCGGGCACGATGACGACGCCGAAGTGGGCGCCGACGAGCTGGCTACCGGGGAAAAGCGCGGCGATCTGCTTGGGCGTGGCGGAGGTGGCGATGTCGTGGTCCTTCGACTCCCGCTCCAGCAGGTGATCTCGCACGGAACCGCCCGCAAGGAAGGCCTGGTGCCCGGCCTGATGCAGGCGGTGGATGAGTTCGAGGATATGGGGTGGCAGGGTCACAGCCGAATAGTTTGGTGGAAGAGAGAATGGGGGGCAAGGCTGGGATGCCGCGAATGTCGAGCTCCGGCAGACTCCATCGCCGGCCCCATTTTTTCTAAAAAGGCAGAAGAGGGTGACGATCTCGCCATCAATGGAGGTTTAGGCGCAAAAAAAGCGGTTCGTGCATGGATTGAGAACTTGTCCCTAGCCTGACGTGAGATAAGATTAGGTGAGCAATCGAAGTTGTAGCAATGAAAACACAGATTTCAAATTGGAGGAAGGGATGGCTGGCGGTCTCGATGATCGTGCTTTGCAGTTGCCAGGATGACGCGCAGATCCGGTCCCTGGGTGAGCAAATCCGAGCCCTGGAGTCCAGTCAAGCGCAGGCGAAGGCGGAGATGAATCGCTTGCAGCTTCAGATGCGTTCGGTGCAGGCCGAGCGTGACAAGTTGAAGGAAGAGAAGGACAAGTTTCAGTCGCAACTGGACGAGGCGACGAAGGCGTTGGAGGCTATCCAAAGCGACTTTGCTGAGTACAAGAATCAATACAAGCTGTCCATCCGCAAACGCGCGCCGGGCATGGAGTTGGACATGGTGGAGGTGGACGGAAAGAAGTTTGAGAAGGTGAAGATTCGGGAGTTGACGGACACGGCTCTGATTTTCATGCATCAGGCGGGAACGATGAGTGTGCCGTTGAACCAGCTGAAGCCCGAGATGCAGATGAGGCTGGGTTATGAGCAGGGAGTGCCGGTGATGGCGGGCACCTCATCGAGCAAGAGATTGTCGAGCGGAATGGCCTTGGATCAGGAAATGGACCAGGTGGAGAAGAGGATCGCGTTGCAGCGGACGCAACTGTCAAACCTGCAGCGGAACGTCGCCGTGGAGAAATTAAAGGCCCATAATGCAAGCTTCAAGCAGGGCGGTGATCCTACCATCCACCGCCAAGCTGTTGCGGCCATGCAGGTGCAAATCAATGAGGTGGAAGTCGAATTGAATGGACTGGTCAAAAGGCGCGCTGAATTGGCCAATGATCTGCGCATGAAGCAATTGC
>JBIIUD010000174.1:0-6177 GCA_044340175.1 Verrucomicrobiaceae bacterium | reverse complement strand
CGAACCCTGCGACGCTAAAGGCATGCCACTCGATGTCCGCCTGACTGAGAGGCTTGCCCATGTAATAGCGGGCACTGAGCGGCACCTGGATGCGGTCTTTTTCGATCGCAGCCTTCGCCGTCTGGATTTCGACCTCAAAGGTATTGGGTCGGTAGTCATCGACACGGAAGTTGTAGTAAGCTCCGCTGCTTGCGTCCTCATCCGCGTTATCGGCATCGAACTCAATGTTCAAATCATAGCTCCCGAGCGGACCTTCTGGCAGCTTCAGATCGGTTGTGAAGCTGCCATTGGCATTGAAGGTGATCTCCTCATTGCGAATGAGACGGTAGCGGGCATCCCGCAGCTTCAGTCGGGCTTTGCGCTCCTGACCTTCCAGCTTCAGCGAGTCCCCCACTTGAAGCCGTGTCATTGCCTTCAAATGAAGCGTGTCCCCGGGGCGGTACAAATCCCGATCCGAAAAGATAAAGGTTTTGCGAGCAGGCTGCCAGACATCCCGCCAAGAGCGGTTGATTTCATATCCATAGACGCTCCACAGTTCGGCGCCGCTGCTCAGAGTGTCCAGCACCGCACAGTCCTGGCCAAGTTCCGCCAGCGCAAACACAGCTTCCGCTGAGGTGAGACGGGCCACGCCATTGGCATCGGTCTCACCGTGGCCCAGCAGTTTGCGATCTCGATCCAGCAGTGTGATGCGGGCGCCGGCGGCTGGTGCCCCCGTTTCCAAATGCGTAACGAAGATCAACTGATCCTTGCCAGACGCTTTCATCATGAGCCCCAGATCGGTGCTCTCGACGAGCGACTGCGTGATGATGCGCTTGTCATCAAGACCTTCCATGGCAAAGCCTTCAAACTCCAGAAACACCGCTCCGGCCCCACCGCTATCCGCCAGCAACTCCCGCCAGTTGAGCTGAATGATGTCAGATTGATCCAGTGGCTTGTTGATTTTGAACTCGCGGTCCAGCATCCATTCCCCGGGGTATTTCTCGATGGATTCGGGTTGGTGCGCCCGGCGCTTTTCCAGTTGCTGCTCAAAGGCATTGTCGTAACCCCGATACAATTCCCGCGCCTCCAGTAGCTGTGGACCATTGAGCTTTTTGGCGCGCACCCGGACATGGGTCACGTTGGCGGCCGTGACTTCAAAAACGCCCGTGCCACGTGCGAGTTGGCTGCGAGAAAACGCGGGGGCCGAAACATAGGGCGGATTGGGCGTGAAGGTCACGACTTCATCCCGCCGCGCCTCCTCCATGCGCAGGCCATCCCAGGACTCGATGCCGGGGGCCACCGTGACCCGATACTCGGTGCCGAGTTGAAAGGCTCCCTGGAGCCGCAGAGAGTTATCCGACCATTCGACCCGGGTGCCTGCCACTTCAGGCACGACACTCAGATGCTCCGCCAACTTCGCGAGATAAGCCGTCTTGGCGGCAGCGGTTTCTTCGGGGGTCTTGCCAGCAGGCGGGGCTTTGATTCTTTTGGTGAAGCCAATCTCCACATGGTAAGGCCGGTCAAAAGGCGTGCGGCCTGTGACACGGTCCACGGCAAAGGCGAGCACCGAGCCCAGCTTCACGACCTGCTCCTTCTCCAGTTTCGATTGACCGCTGCTGTTGGTGAGCGTGTCGGAAATCACCAGTTCCCAACTCGCCGCCACGGGCAGGGGTTCCGCTGGCTCGACGTGCAGAGCGCTGAGACGCTTTTCACCTTCCGCTAATTTGGGTTCCACTCCACTGATGGCTTCTGTCCAGGTCGGTTGGAGGGA
Source organism: Verrucomicrobiaceae bacterium (assembly GCA_044340175.1). GTDB lineage: Bacteria > Verrucomicrobiota > Verrucomicrobiia > Verrucomicrobiales > Verrucomicrobiaceae > JAGRPD01. The sequence goes on along the minus strand of JBIIUD010000174.1, from coordinate 4,427 downwards.
ACTGTAGGTCATGCTGAGGTCCTTTTTCTCCGCATGCCGAACCACGGCGGCCACGGTCTGCACCGGTTCGGTGCTTCGAAAGACCATGTGCGCCGCGGCATCCAGAGCGTTGACTTGATCATTGAATTGAAACAGCAGCGCCCGCTGGCGCGGGATATCTTGAGTGCCAAACCATTTGGGGTCTTGATCCACCACCGTGAAACCGGCGGTGCTGACGGTGTCGAGCACTTCAGTGGACAGCTTTTTGCCTTCTAAATCGACGATGCCGTCATTCAACTGGAACACATAGTCCTGACTGAAGCGTGGCACCTGCTTGAGTTTGTAGAGTCCGCTGCGAGAGCTGGTCCACTCGAACACGCCAGTTAGCGCAGGCTCGATCTTCAGAGGACTGACCGGTGCGGGCTTGCCGACGGCTTCCGCCTTCACCATGGGGGTAGGAAAGACGAGATTGATCGTTGACTCAGGAGCCAGCCGAGCCGGTGAAATCGTGATCTCAGCCGTCAGCTCTGCCTCCACTTTGGCTCTTGCATCCGACTTCGGCGCTGATTGGGCCACGACAAACCCAGTCCCAGCCCCCAACACTACCACACACCCGAGGAGACCTAAAACACTCCACTTCAGACCTAACACATTCGCTTTCATAAATAGTGCAGCTTTGACGGACCATCTTCGCAAATGTTCATGAGAAAGCGAGCCCAGGAATCCGTTCTGACAAAATTGTTTCGTGACTCTGTCACTGGCTTAGACTGTTTTCTCGACTCCCATGAAAACCTATCGCCCTGCCTACACGCGTGCGCTGAGCCTGTTGGCATTAGCCGCCCTGCTCTCCTCCTGTGCCATCGCCCCAGCAAAGGTGCGGCGGGTTATGCCTCATCACGCAGAGGCGGAGACCATGGTCGGTCTGCTGGAACGTGCTCTGGGCGCGCCTGACTCACCGGAAGCGTGCCATGCCCTAGCGCATTTTGTGGAGCGTTGGAAGGAGGAACGTGGCACCAACAGCGGTCACCTGGAAAAAATTGGCCTCAGCTACGACATCGAGTTTCTTGGTCAAGATTTAGGCGCCTACCCTCTGACCTACTTCGACGAGATCCGGCCCGCCCAGGATTATGAAATCCGAAAGTTGAAACACCACCTGCGCCAAGGTGCGGGCGCTCCATTGGTGGCCTTGCGGGAAAATTTGAAACGTGAACCGCTCGAGATCTGGTTTCCACCTGAGGTGATTTCACGTCCCCTGACAGCTCTAGTAGATTCAGATCCAGAGAGACGGGGCCACAAAAAGGTGCGCATCCGCCTGCTTTGTCCCTTGCTCAATCCGACGGTCACTTGCCATGGCCGAAAGTGGCCACTGGCCGCCGACTTTTCCGTTCCCTGGGCGGCCGCGCTTTCCCGCACGGGCAAGCTCAATCAATCCCGTATTTTGGACATGCTTCGGCGGATGCCAAGCCGGGAACCGCGCCTTTATCTCATGGAGCCGTATGACCCAAAACGGGAACCGCTCATCATGATCCATGGCCTGCTCTCGACACCACTGGCCTGGGCGGAAATGAGCAATGAACTCTGGGCAGACGAGGCCGTCCGCAGCCGTTACCAAATCTGGCACTACCATTACAACACCTCCGCGCCCTCGCTGTACTCTGCCCGGCTGCTGCGCGCTCAGTTGAAGGAATTGCGCTCCTTGCTCGACCCGGATGGGGATGATCCCGCCTTCCGCAAGACCACGCTGCTCACCCACAGTATGGGCGGCCTCATTGGCAAGGCTTTGGTGGTGAAACCGGGCGATGTGTTTTGGAAGGCCGCCTTTAATGTTCCGCCTGACACGCTCAAACTCGCCCCGGATGACCGAGCACGCTTGGAAGATGCCTTTGAGTGGCAGCCTGAGAAATCAGTGCATCGCATCCTCTATGTCGCCGTGCCGCATCGCGGCAGCGCCTTTGCTGACAACTTCGTCGGCCGAATCGGCACCTGGCTGACCGCGCCGCCGACCACCTTCCAATCCTTTTACGCCCGCATCTCGGCGGACAACCCTGGCGTCTTCACGCCAGCCTATGAGGAACTGGGTCGGGGACGTCTGGACAGCGTCAGTTCCCTTTCGCCCCGTCAACCCACCCTGCGCATCCTTGCCGATCTGCCGTATGCTCAGCCGGTCAAGATTCACAGCATCATTGGTGATCGCGGCAAGCCCGGCCCACTTGAGCAAAGCAGCGACGGCATCGTACCCTACCACAGCAGCCACCTCGAAGGCGCGCAGTCGGAGGTCATTGTGCCCGCCGGACACAGCGCCTTCCGCCACCCTGCCGCGCAGGCGGAAATCAAACGTGTTTTGAAACTGCCCTGAGTTTCTTCAGCCCCACGCCTGAGCCACCTGCCGCGAGCTGCCGAGGCCTTCGATGCCCAGCTCCACCACATCCCCGGGTTGCAGGAACTTCGGCGGCTTGAAACCAAGACCGACTCCTGGAGGCGTGCCCGTGGTGATGACGTCTCCTGGCAGCAGCGTCATGAAATGGCTGACGTAACTGACCAGCGTGCGAATGCCGAAAATCATCTGCTGCGTGCTGCTGTTTTGAATCAGCTCGCCATTCAGCGTCAGCCACAGTTTCAAATTCTGCGGGTCTGGAATCTCATCACGCGTGGCAATGAACGGTCCGATGGGCGCATACGTATCGCAGCTTTTGCCCTTCACCCACTGGCCACCGCGCTCGAGCTGCCACTCGCGCTCGCTGTAGTCATTGTGCAGGACATAACCCGCCACATGGTCAAAAGCGTTTTCCTCAGAGACGTAAGACGCTTTTTTGCCGATCACAAAAGCCAGTTCCACTTCCCAGTCCGTCTTCACTGAGCCTTTGGGGATGACCAGTGGATCATTCGGCCCCACGATCGCGCTGGTGGCTTTGAAAAACAGAATCGGCTCTTTCGGAATGTCCGCACCGGATTCTTTGGCGTGATCGGCATAATTCAGACCGATACACACGATCTTGCTCGGACGCGTCAAAGGGGGACCCAGACGCACCGCAGCGTCCACCACAGGGGCACTGTCCGCGTTTTCCGCCGCCCAAGCCGCCAACCGCTCCAAGCCGTCGCCGCCAAAAAAGGCTTCATTATAGTCTTCGCCAAAACCTGAGGCGTCAATGCGACGGCCATCGTCGAGGATGAGGCCGGGTTTTTCTTGTCCTGGGTTGCCAAAGCGGATGAGTTTCATGGGATCAGATTAAACGTTCGGTTTCAAAAATTTTAAGCAGGCAGTCTCATTGATCTCCACCCTCATAATTCGGGTAGCGCCCGATGATCGGGTACTGCTCCAACTCGGCCACGGTGCCGGAGATGGGTTGGCTTTCTCGACCCACCCAATAAACCGCCGCCCCTGCGACCTCCTCTGGCGTGGTCAAGCGCCCCGCAGGCGCGGCATAGGCAGGCACATGATCGGGCCAATCGGCTGGCAAACCATCGCCCATTTTGACCTGATATTCATTCTCGGTCAGTGTCCAACCCACATTGAGCTGGTTGAAACGCACGCCTTCGGTGCCCAGAGCATCCGCCAAATTGCGAGTCATGGTCATCAACGCCCCCTTGGACATGGAGTAGGCCAGCAGGTTCGCCTGCCCGCAGTGGGCCAAGACAGAGCCGATGTTCAAAACGCAGCCACGGGATTCTTTCAATGCCGGCAGCAGCGCCCGAATCAGCAGCATCGGTGCCCGCGCATTGACGGCGATGATCCGGTCAAAAAAAGCCGCGTCGGTGTCCTGGATCCGCGCGCGTGTCGTCAGGGCCGCGTTGTTCACCAAACAGTCAATCCGCCCAAAAACCGCCAGGGCCTCTTGCGCCAACTTAGCTGGATACTCAGCCTCCGCGAGATCCCCCTGGCAAAAAGCGGCCTGGCCAGCACCGAGTGAGTCCCGCAAGGCCTGACCGCGAACGGCATCGCGACCATGCAGCACCACTTTGGCGCCTTCTTGGACGAATCGACGCGCCATATGCTCGCCAATACCGGTCGTACTGCCTGTAATAAGGATGATCTGGTCTTTCAGTCGCATGGCTGGGTTTGCCGGGGTAACCGACGACTGACCCTTGCCAAGGGGAGTGGACCGGACAAGAGGAAACTGAAGGGCTGCGTTGGATTTTGCGGACCGACGTGTCGAAAGTGGGTTCCGAACTCGTCCGACAGTGCTCGGCGAGGCATCTGAAATGCCTCAGAGTAAAGCCTTTGAGCCACGAGAAAGGCCAGGATCCTGCACTGAACAAACGATCATCGGGCGGCGCAGACTCAAAAAAGAGATTCATCCTTGATTGATATGATAATTATTGTAATTATTATAGTGTAAGTTATTTTGCTTCATGTTGCTTAACTCTGACAACCGCGCTGTGCGTCCACCGCGACAGCCTTGCCGAAAGGCAGGGGTCCCTCGCGATGGCGTGGATGCCCGCAGCGGAGG
>JBIIUD010000218.1:0-5490 GCA_044340175.1 Verrucomicrobiaceae bacterium | reverse complement strand
ACTTGACTTCGAGCTTCACGAGAAGCCTGCTTTTCGGGTTCTTTTGTGCCTCTTTCACAGCCTTCGGCCAAAGCGGCCTTCCTTTGCAAGGAGCGGCCGGTGTTAAAAGCGGCGTTTCCTTTGCCTGGTCAGACACCCAGTCAATGCCCTCAGAGGCCGCGACTTTAGAGAGCATCACCATTGATGGCAAAAGATTCAGTAAGTTTGCGGTGCCGAGCGGCTACGAACTGACTCAGCCCGGTCTGAATCCCGGGGACAACATCATTCTGCAGAATGGGGCCACCCTCTACAACTTGCAAACGGATGGACTCGCTGGTTGGGACAGCGCGGCTTTGCAGGCCTTTCAAAGTCTGAACCTGAATTATTATTTCACATCCTTCTCGAATGGCGAGGAGACCTGCGGCAACTACCCAGCGGTGGCTACCACCACCGCAGTGCAGCACACACTGCTCTATGATCCGCCTTTGCCTGTGAACGCGGGAGGCTTTGCCGCAGTGACAGAGCGCAATTCGAACAATTGTTACCATCTGGCCGTGTTTGGCCTGCCTCCGGGTGCGGCAAGCGGGAGCCCGGAAGTGCTGCTGGGCGAGACTTTCGTGCGGCCTTGGCCTGGGCAGTCCGGACCACGATCACCGACCATCCCACCCGGAAGCGGACAGGACTACTGGCTGACCGAACGAGTGAATGATAACAATGGAACCATCGGCATCGCTATTTTTAAGCTCGAAAATTTGGCTCCGACAGGCTCCCAAATCTTTCGAGTGCGGCTGACGGCTTCCACCAACGATCCAGGTGACGGCAAGTTTCTCGTCATGCAGAGTTATGCGCTGTCAGACACAGAGGCGATGTTGATCGAGGATCCGCCTCTGGTAGCGGATGCCAGTGCAAATGATAACGCGCCCGCGGGTTCCATTTACACCGTGGTAAGCAGGCCGCAGCACGGCGAGTTGACCCTAGACCCAAGCGGAAGCTATGTTTACACACCAGAAATAGGGTTCGTTGGTGTGGACAGCTTTCGCTATCAGGTTTGTCTGCCGGAACCCAATCAATCGGTCTGCGACGAAGCTGAAGCGGTCATCACGGTCAGCCCGCGAACCAGGGCGGATGCCGCGGAAGGAATGACCGGTCAAGCAGCGGACATTGCTGTGCTGGCGAATGACCCGCCTTTCATCGGATTGGGAGACATCAAACTCCTCAATGCCAGCGGTGCCGAGGTGCTGTCGTTGTCGGTCCTGAACCAAGGCACCTGGACCGTCAGCGGTGGCGGAACCCGGATCACTTTCACACCTGTTTTGGGATATTTTGGATCGCCTACCCCTGTGCGCTATGTAGCAACCCACACGGCCAGTGGATTGAAAAGCAACGCCGCCACGGTCACAATTACCTATCCCACAACTGCGGCCATTGGAAACCGGGTCTGGCTGGACGTGAATGCCAACGGCGTTCAGGACGCCGGGGAAACAGGCCAAAACGGCGTGACCGTCCAGCTCAGGAATGCTCTTGGATCTGTGATCGCCAGCGCCGTGACGGCGAATAATCCGCAGACCGGAGAGCCTGGCTTTTACCGCTTCACCGGCCTCTCGACCGGAACCTATTCCGTGCGCTTCGTGCTGCCAAACGGCTATGTCTTTAGTCCCCGTTCGGGATCCATTTCCGTTGGCAGCAACTCGGACGCCGACCCAGCAACAGGCTTGACCGCCTCCGTCTCTGTGGTTCCAGGCAATAGCTTCAACTATGTGGATGCCGGCCTTGTTCGGGTGGTCAAAAATGGATCGCTCACCCTGTTGAAAAGCGCCGAGTGGTTTCAGTCGGCTCAAAACATTGCGCGCATCAACTTAAAAATCGACGCCACGATGCCGCTCATCACACGTGATGTGGTCCTCGTCCTGGACGTTTCAGGGAGCATGAACAATGACGTGCCTTCCGCTGGCAAATCCCGTTTGACCCTGATGAAGGAGGCCGCCTCAGACTTCGCCACTCAGTTTCTCGCGCCCCATTTCCAAGGCCGACACCGGCTGTCAGTGGTGACTTTCAGCAACGATGCCAACGTCAATTTAACGTTGACCAGCCATTTGCCATCCGTGCTGAACACGCTCTCAGGCCTCGTAACGGCAGGCGGAACCAACACCCAAGGAGGGATCGAAGCTGGCACGGGGGTGCTCGACAATGCGCCTGATTTTCCCGGTGGACTGGGCCAAGCGGAAGAAAAAATGCTGCTCGTTCTGGCGGATGGTCAGGCCAACAGAGCCAACAAAGTGCTGACCACCGCGTCAGTGGACCAGGAAGACCGCGACTCGTTTTATTTTCCCGCGACCTATCCCGACGGCAGTGCCGTCAGCATCAAAGCCACCGCGTTCGAAGCCGGTGTTCAAGGAGCGAACTCACAGGATTCTGCCTGGCGCACGGTTTCCCAAGCCCTCCTTTCCAAGCGCAAGGGCTACAAGCTCTACGGTGTCGCCTTCGGTCGGGAGTCTGAAATTGGCACCTTGGCCACTTGGACCATGCGTCATGTCGCCAGCCAAGCTTCAAACTACTACAATACCGTCGATAGTCCGGGCAATATCTTCAATGAGATCCTCCAAAGCATCCTTTCTGCCGGGAACAATGCCGCTGTTGCGGATGTCATGGGTTTTGGCGACGGCTACCAGTGGCAATTGATCACCGGTCAGCCGAGTTATCCGATTCAAACAACGCCCTCCAGTGGTTTCACCCTGAGCAGCCAGAATCATGGCGGCAGATCCATCGGCGTGATCAACTGGACACCCGGCAATTTGCGCGCCGGAACGTATGAGTTGAGTTATTTTGTGCGCCTTCAAGCAACCAAACTCTTGGCAAACATCGCCGGGAATTCCCCGCCCCTGCCGACGAACTATCAGGCACAGTTGAGCTACAATCGGCTCGACGGGCAGTTGGAAAATGTGCTCTTCCCTTCCCCGGCACTGACAGTGCCGATCCGCTCGGTCTCGCTGTCCAAGACCGACCACCTGGGCCAGCCAGTGACGGGCGCAGGCTTCACTCTCTATGGCGATGCGGCGGGCACTCTGCCCTTGGCTCCCGAACAGATGCTGCCCGGCTCTGGACCGGCCACCCTGTTTACGGGCCTGGTGCGCGGACACACCTATTTCATGAGGGAAACCACCGTTCCCACAGCCTACATCGACGAAAACCATCTCTATCGAGTGATCGCGAGCGACAGTCTTGCACCCTCCCTAGCCCTTTTTAACCTGGCCACTCAATCCTACGATCCGTTGACCAACCCCGTCATCATCAACCGCGCTCGCGCCGTGGCGGTCGCGGATACGTCACTCGATAATCCACCTGGACAGCCCCTCATCGTTGGCGTCACCCTCAATGATATTCCGGGCGGGTACCCCCTGGACCCTCAGTCGGTGGTGCTCGTCAATCCTCCCCCCGGCAGCACGCTCAGTCCAGACCGCCGCACGCTGACCGTTCCCGGTGAAGGCGTCTGGACCGTCAACACCGCCATGGGCACGGTCACCTTTACCCCTGAAATCCGCTTTTGGGGGCCCACCAAACCCGTTTTCTACACCATCTCCGACACCCGTGGCTATCCCTCCCTTCCGGCTCCCATCAACGCCAGTGTCCGCCCCTTTCTTGGGATCGGCAATTTGGTCTTCTTTGATGCCAATGACAATGGCCGCCACGACCCCGGAGAGGGCCGGGCCAATGTGCCGCTCCAACTCTACCGAGCGGACCAGACCCCTGGCATCGACCGTCCAATAGCCGCCACCGTTTCTGCCGCCAATGGCACCTATCTCTTCGATCAACTCGACGCCGGAATCTACATTGTCCATGTCCCAGCTTCTGCTTTCCAAGCAGGCGGCTCCTTGGTTGGCATGTCCGTTATCGCCGAAGGGCTCAGTGGTGATGATGATGTGGGCCAAAATGGACGCCAAGAAAGCATCCCCGAAATGGACGGTGTTTCCTCCGGCAGTATCGCCCTGTTTTTTGGCTCTGCGCCCACTCAGCAGTCGGGTGAAACCGGCTTCCAAGCCACCTTGGATAACGAGATCGATGCCGCTGTGGACCTCACCGTCGATTTTGGGTTCCAGCTGCCCATGATGGTCGGCAACCGTGTCTTCATCGACAAAAATCTCAACGGACGCTATGACGAAGATGACGACGATGAGGGTGAGGGCGTGGCAGCTGTCCAGATAGATCTCTACCGCGCGGATGCCGACCCGGCCACCGACCTTCCTCTGTATAGTGTGGCCACCGACGTTGATGGGCTTTTCCTTTTCACTGGTCTGATGCCCGGCCAATATCGGTTGCACATTCCCCGCCAGATGTTTGATCGCGGCGCTCCTTTGTACCAATTGGAGTCCATAACTGGCACCCGCTCGGGCGACGATGATGTCGGCGAGGATGGAATCGACGACCCGCTACCGCAGCGCAACGGCATTTCCACCGCCATTGTTCATTTGCAACGTGGCGTTCAACCCACCGATCAAACCACGGAGACAGGATCTGACAATACCCTCGACAACAGCAACGATGCCAACGGCAATCTCACCCTCGACTTCGGTTTCCGCTCCCTCGACCCGCTTAAAGTTGGTGTCGGAAATTTGGTTTTCATCGATCTCAATGGCAATAACAAAGCGGATCTAGGCGAAGGAGCGTCGGGTGTCACCGTTCAGCTTTTCAACGAGGGGAATGATCCTCAAACAAACACTCCCCTGGCTTCGACCTTAACCAATGCGGAAGGCGTTTATCTGTTCCGGGGTCTGCTGGAGGGGGCCTACTTCATTCACATTCCCGCCTCCGAGTTTGCGCTTGGCCAACCGCTTGACGGTATGCGCTCCATCCCCGGTGCGGGTGAGGACTGGGGCCTTGACGATGACTTTGACGAAAACGGCATCGATTCCCCCAACCCCTGGGTGACTGGCATCAGCAGCACCCGTGTCTATTTGGCTCCCAACACCGAACCCGAAAACGCCTGGGGGGAATCCGGCCTCCAGTTCGATGTCGATGATGCCGATGACAACAACACCGATCTGACCGTCGATCTCGGCTTCACCGTGCCCGTCGCGGTCGGTAACCTCGTGTTCCTCGATGCCAACAGCAATGGCCGCGCGGATCCTGGCGAGGGTGTCCCCGGTGTCACCGTCCAGCTCTTCACCGCCCTGGCCCAACCCCTGTTTGATGCCCCCATCGCCGAGACCACCACCGACGCCCAAGGCCGCTACCTCTTTGTTGACCTCGGTGCTGGCGACTACATGCTCCACATCCCCGCCTGGATGTTCGCTTCCGGCGCTCCCCTCGCCAACCGCATCAGCCTGCCCGGCACCACCACCGGCGATGACAACACCAGCGAAGACGGCGTCGACAATCCCCAAGCCACGGCCTTCGGCATCAGTTCGGGCACCGTCTCACTTTACCCCGGCCTCGCCCCCGCAGGCTCCGCTGAATCCGGCTTCGATGCCGCCTCTGACGATGCCTCCGACACCCACACCGATCTGACTATCGACT
>JBIIUD010000630.1:0-2907 GCA_044340175.1 Verrucomicrobiaceae bacterium | reverse complement strand
GCTTTGGAGGAAGCGCGACGACTTTGTCCTCGGCACGAACTTCAAGGCCTGGGCCTTCAGTGTGGCGCGTTATGAAGTGCTGAACCATCGCAAGCAGCAGGCACGGGACTCGCGTTTGGTGTTTGGTGAGGAGCTGGAGCAGGTGCTTGCCCAAGATCTGGTTGAGCGTGACGATGAGACGGAGCGGCGGCATGAGGCGCTCCGGGGTTGCCTGGCAAAACTTCGTCAGCAGGACCGCGAACTCCTTTTGCATCGCTATTCCTCGACGGCGGGCACTCTGGATGACTTCGCGCAGCGCATGGGTCGCAGCGTGGGCGGACTGAAGGTGAGGCTGCATCGGCTGCGAAATGCCCTGCTCACCTGCATCGAGAAACAACTGACGACCACGGAGGCTGCATCATGAAACCAAGTGAACGCAATGAACTCATCGACGCCTTGATCGAGGGCGACATCACCGAGGCCGATTTTCTCCGACTGGAGGCGGAGATGTGCATCGACCCGGTAGCAAGGAAAGCTTACTTTGACCGAGTGGCTCTCACGCAGGCTCTCACGGAGGAAGCTGCATCTGCCTCGGCCATGAAGGCGATGCCAAAAATGAAGCTGCCGCCGAGTTGGATCTCCTGGCGGCCGCTCACCGCAGCCGCAGCGGGGCTCGTGATTGGGTTGTTCAGTGCCTCGCTGGTGTTTGGGTTCGCGGGAGGTTTTTCCGAGGGCATGACACGCTCGGACATCGCGGTGGCGGATGCCGATTTTGAGCGGACGGAGATGAAGCTGGAGCGGGGTTTCCCTTCCAATCCACAATCATGGGCGGTGGATGAAGCGGAGGTATCGTCGATCAAAGGCGGTGGTAAGGCGTTGCGCTTGCTGCCGAGGTTGGAGCATCCTTACTCGCGTGCGGTGCAGATCGTGGATGTGAGCCAGGCGGGGGCAGGAAGGGCGTGTTCTTTGGAGCTTTCAGCGAGGTTCATGAACTCCGATCTAGCTCACGCCAGCCGCTACAAGCTGCGTTTGATCGGCTTCGCGGAGACGGCGGATGCTTTGCAGCCTTTCCCGCTCGAAACGTCGGATGAGGGGCTGGTTTCATCCTCTCAAGTGCTCGATGTGCCAGTGGGGGCGGACGGCTGGCATGGTGTGACGACGGTCATGCCTTTGCCCCCCGAGGTCAAAACGGTCGTCATCTGGCTGGGGGCCTCCACACGGCCTCAGCCGGGGCCGAAAGTGGCGCACTGGGTGGATGATGTGCGGCTGCAACGGCTCTCCACGCCTTCAAAAACAAACCCGCCAACCCTTCCCTAACCTCCTATGCGTATCCTCGCCCTCCTCATCATTCTCGCAGCTCTCCCACTACAGGCTGCGGAAGGTCCCATTCGTGTGCTTTTCCTCGGGCACGAAAATCAGAAGTTTCATGCGTCAGCGAAGTGGTGCGCTTTGCTCATGCAGAATCTTGGGCGCGACGGCATCTACTTTGACTATGAGGTGAAGCCGGACTGCTTCACGCCAGAGCGCCTCCAGCACTACGACGCGGTGATGCACTACGGGAATCACGGCGGGATCACACCCGCGCAGTTTGAGGCCTTGCAGAGCTTTGTGGAGAGCGGACACGGCTTTCTGCCGATCCATAGTTCCAGTGCTTGCTTCAAAGCAGAGCCGCGTTTTGCCAAGTTGGTCGGTGGACGTTTCCTTTCGCACAAGGCGGAGGTGTTTAAGTCGCAGTTCATCGACAAGGCGCATCCGATTCTGGAAGGGGTGAACGAATACGAGACCTGGGATGAAACCTATGTGCATGATGAACTCAGCCCGCTGGGCCTGAGGTTGCTCGCTGAGCGTGTGGAGCCGCAACATCGCGAGCCTTGGACCTGGGTGCGTGAGCAAGGCAAGGGGCGTGTGTTTTCCACCGCCAGCGGACACGACGAGCGCACTTGGGGGAATGCGGATTTCCAAAAGATGCTGCGCAATGCGATCCTCTGGAGCGTGGGCGATGAGCGCAAAGCCGGATGGCAGCGTTTCCTCGCGAGCCGCGAGCCGGAGCAGCGTGATGCGAGTGTGAAGGTGCCGGTTTATGACAAGAGCAAGCCACCCGTGAACTATCAAAAGCCTTTCTCCGTGAAGGGAGCCATGGAGCGCACCCAAGTGCCTGCGGATTGCCGTTTGGAGATTTTTGCCAGCGAGCCTGACATCGCTAAACCCATCGCGTTTGCTTGGGATGAACGCGGCAGGCTGTGGGTGGCGGAGACGCGGGATTATCCGCACGAGATCGCGGCGAGCGGCGAGGGCCGTGACAGCATCAAGATCTGCGAGGACACGGATGGCGATGGCAAGGCGGACAAGTTCACCGTGTTTGCCGACAAGCTGAACATCCCGACCGGGCTCGTGCTGGTGAATGGCGGTGTCGTTGTCGCGCAGGCTCCGCGTTTTCTTTTCCTGAAGGACACGAATGGCGATGACCGCGCCGATGTGCGCCAGACGATCATGGAAGGCTGGGGCATCAAGGACACGCATGCGCAGGCCAGCAATCTGCACTACGGCTATGACAACTGGCTGCACGGCTGCGTGGGCTACTCCGGCTTCGATGGCACGGTGGGCGGGAAGAAGATGCAGTTCGTTGGCGGCATCTACCGGTTCCGCGCGGATGGATCGGCGCTGGAGTTCCGGCATCAGTTTGGGCTGAACTCCTGGGCCTGGAGCGCGAATGAGGCGGGCGATCTCTTTGGCGGGCTGGCCAATGGCGCACCGATTCTCTTCGGCGGCATCCCAAAGACCATCGTTCCCGAGGGCATGGCGGCGATGACCGCGAAGAAGATCAACGTCACCCGCGAGGCCCACGCCATCACACCGCATCTCATTCAGGTGGATGGATTCGGCGGCTACACCTCGGCGGCGAACAGCCACTTCATCTACTCGAAGAAC
>JBIIUD010000628.1:0-2908 GCA_044340175.1 Verrucomicrobiaceae bacterium | reverse complement strand
CGACGGTGTAGCCCGTGAGTTTAGGGTCCTGGTCAGGCAGGAGAATGCGTTGGATGGCACTGGCGGCGCGCAGCTCGGCATCGATCTGCTGTTTGGCCTTGGCTTCCTGGCGGACCAGCGCATTGGCGAGGGCGTAGGCGGACTGTTCGGCCAGGGAGCGGAAGACTTCGAAGTCGTTGTCGTTGAAAATGACACGGTCCTTGGGGGTGGTGACGGCCAGAATGCCAAGCTGCCGGTCCCCACAACTGAGTGGGCAGATCATGGCGGCGGTGGGCAAATGAAGCGGGTTGTTGCTGCTGCCGAAGCGGTCATCACGCTTCAGGTTGGAGATCATTTCAGGCTGTTGACTGTGAAACACCCCACCGAGTACGCCATCATCCCGGCCCACAGCATGGAGGCGCAGGAAGCTGAGGAGGGAGCTGGGATTATTTTTGGCCATGGCGACGATTCGCTCCGGCAATTCGACAAGCGGGGAGCACTCGTCCGAATAGAACTTGGGCACGAGGCTTTTACGGCCCTCATCCAGCAGGTAGAGGGCACCTCCTCCGCTATCAGTGACACGCAGAGCCCCCTCCACAATGAGGCGGTGGATGGCGTTGCGCTGGCTGTCCTGACTGAGAGATTCCCCCAGGTCATGCAAAAAGGCAAACAGGCGCCGCTCCTCGGCCAGAATCGCATTCTGTTTTTCGTGGGCGCTTTTGAGCCGCTCTTTTTGGCGACGATGCATCACCACGATGAAGCCCGAAAGGACGATCAGGAGGATGAGGAGCAGGATGGAGGAAAGTGTGCTCATAGAGAGAGCAGCCAGGGAGGGACGCCGTTTCTAGCGGAACACTCCGGGCCACTGACTGAGGGCTGTCTAGCCACCGCTACGGTTTTCGAGCTCTTTTTCGAGAAATTCGATGACATCCTGAAAGCGGCACTGGTTGTCCTCGCTCAGATCCGCCAGGGCTTGGTGGGCCTCTAAAACGTGCTCCGCTTGGTTCTGGCGGTTCGCTGCTGCGGGCGATTCCGCGCACCGGTCCAGGTGAGCCGTCACCTTACGGCGCTGCTCGGGAAACTTTTGGCCTTCGGCATCCACGTCGAGGATGTAATCCAGGCCCAAACTGCTCATCAGCTGGAGGTTGCGCGGATTGGCATTGACCACACAGACGCTACCACCAAAGTCCCGCAGATGAACAGCGGCGCCGGTGAGCGTGCCCAGAAAGGTGCTGTCCATGATCGGGCAGCGCTCCAGATCCACGACAAATGCGCGCACACCTGCCACCGTCATACGGTCAAAAGCATCCTTGACCTGAAGGCTGTTTTGAAAGGTGCCCTTACCTTCCACACGCAACCAAAAAAGTTCACCAACACGGCCTACGAGAATGGTGGAGTGAGCAGACACAGAAGTCAAAACAATGAGGGTTGGGGGAAATCAGCCTCAATCTTGCCACCGGAGAGCCATCGCAGAAACGCACTGTCGGTGACGGTCAGAGGTCATGCGGCAACAGCCCTCTGCAGCGCGCAGCCGCCACCGCAAACGCGAACGTTTTGAGGTAGCTGCAATGTCAGCAGAGGCACAGCGGGACATGAAATGAGGCAAAAAAAGGTTAAAGGAAAATTCAAAGGGCAACGAACCCCATCTTGAAGGTACGTTTGAAGGCGGTCATTTGGCGGGTTACTCCCAGAGGTAAGACTGTTCCGAGCCGAGCACTTCGCCCGCGCGTGACAGAGTGAGCTTCCAGGCTGTCACGCGGCCATTGCCATTGTAAGCAGGACCTGTGACTTGAAATTTGCTCCAATTCGAACGGCGCACATCGGTGACCTCCTGAGTCATCTCCTGGATTTCTAAGCCTGTATTGGCCTGCCGATACTGGAACTTCACCGTCACAGGCTGAGTCCGGTCGGTGACTTTCCAGAGAAAGGAGTAGTACTGACCCGCGCGCTCCTGCTGATCTGCCGCCGTGACGGCACCATGGAGAAGGTACTGGCGCTCAAAAGCGATGGAGCGGTCCGAGGTGATGAAACGCTCCGTTGGGATCAAATGGAAGGTCTTCACCTTGCTAACGACACCCGCAGAGCCTTTGCCCGCGCTGGAGCAAGAACTCAGAAGGGCCGAAAAGACGAAAAGAGCGGCCACACAAATGAGGCGCAGAATGAGTCGGGAGACGGAAGCCATAAACCAATCACACTATTGGAACCTCCCGGTAAATGTCAACGCCGCCTTGGGAAAAGAAATCCTGCCTATTTCCAACCCGTCGATTCGTGATCTGATCTGTTACCCCCGAGTCTGCCAGTCTTCCCTGTTGACGAGAGGGCGCGGCTTTCGACTGTGACAGCTTCATGGCCGAAGCCACCAGCACTCCAATGATGAAGCAGTACCTCGCCATGCGGCGGGAGTTGCCAGAAGATGTGCTGCTTTTTTTTCGGCTCGGGGACTTTTACGAACTGTTTTTTGAGGATGCGAAGACCGCCTCCCCCATCCTGAATGTGGCCCTCACCAAGCGCAATGGCATCCCGATGTGCGGGGTGCCCTACCATGCGGCCCAAGGCTACATCGCCCGACTCATCAAAGGTGGCAAGCGTGTCGCCATCGCCGAACAAACCACCGCGCCCCAGCCAGGAAAGCTGGTGGAAAGGGAAATCGCCCAAATCATCAGCGCTGGCACGGTGGACGACCTCAATCTGCTGGATGCGGACCGTTCCAACTACCTTGCCGCCGTGTTTCAAGACGGCAAAAAGTTTGGTCTGGCCTACGTGGACCACACCACAGGGGAGTTCGAGGTGGCGGAATTCACCAGCGCGGAAGATCTGGCGGACGAACTCGAGCGGCTCCGGCCTTCTGAACTGCTGCACAGCGAGGAGCAGCGGGACCTGCTGGAATGGCTCGGTCACCCTCCCTCAGCGCTCGCTTGCGAGGGGTATT
>JBIIUD010000629.1:0-2908 GCA_044340175.1 Verrucomicrobiaceae bacterium | reverse complement strand
GAAGGCGGACGGTCGGGTGGCAATCTCAGCCGTAGAGCACCCGAGTGTGCGGGAGGCAGCGCGGCATTGGATGGGAGCCTCAAGAGTGGATGAACTGCCGGTCTCGAACGATGGCGTGGTGGAGCTAGAGTCAGTGGCTCGGTGGTTGGAGTCGAATCGTGGTCAAGCAGCGCTGCTCTCGGTGATGGCGGCGAACAACGAGAGTGGAGCGCTGCAACCGTGGCAGGAGCTGGCGGCGCTGTGTCGGGAGCGGGGGGTTCTGTTTCATACGGATGCGGCGCAGTGGGTTGGGAAGCTGGAGACAGAGAGCTTGGGCGAGTGTGATTTGGTGACGGGCTCCGCGCATAAGTTTGGTGGGCCGAAGGGGGTGGGGTTTCTGGTGTTACCGGAGGCGGAGGCGGGCGTCTGGCGATTGCTGTTTGGCGGGCCGCAGGAAGAAGGACGGCGGGCGGGGACAGAGAACTACCCAGGAGCGGCTGCGATGCAGGCGGCGCTGGAAGCGTGTGAGCTGGGAGACGAGGCTGGGAGGGATACGTTTGAGGCGCGGATGCGGGAGGTGTTTCCTGAATTGCGAGTGATCGGTTCGGGGGCGGAACGGCTGTGGAACACGTCCCTGCTGGTGATGCCGAGGCATTCGAATTTGAAATGGCTGACGCGGCTTTCGCGGGCGGGATTTTCGATATCGACGGGGTCGGCGTGCAGTTCGGGGAAAGAGGGTTCGTCCGTGGTGGTGCGGGCGCTGGGCGCGAGCGAGGAGGAACTGCGGCGCGTGGTGCGATTAAGCGGAGGTCGGCAGCACACGGTGGCGGATTGGCTGCGGCTGGCCGAGGCGTTTGGAGAGGTGGGTGCGGATCTGGACTCGGGGCGGAAATAGGCCTGGAGTGCGTGTAGCCTGCAGCCGCTTGATTTTGTTTGGTGGGAGCGAGAGCGTAAGGGCGTTCACCCCCGGCAGCAGGCTGCCTAAACGGGAAAGCGGCAGCAGGCTGCGCGCACTCCAAGAATGGCTGACTTTGGTGGCGAGTGGGTTTGATCTGAAGGGGGCAGAAGAGGGGTGTCAGGACCTGGATGGCGAGTGCCTCTGGGCTGGACAGGGGCGGGCAGTGTGTTATGTCGAACGATGCCTAGAACAGACGGAAGAGCAGCAGATCAATTGCGGGAAATCAGTTTCATCACGGACGTGGCGCCACACGCGACGGCTTCCGTTTTGATGAGCTTTGGCAACACTCGGGTGATCTGTGCGGCGACGATCCAAGACGAGGTGCCGATGTGGATGAAGCGGCAGAATGTGAAGGGCGGCTGGCTGACGGCGGAGTATTCCATGCTGCCCTATTCGACCCATCAGAGGAAGGATCGGGATAGCTCGCGCGGAAAGGTGGATGGTCGCAGCACGGAGATTCAGCGACTGATCGGGCGGAGTCTGCGGGCGGTGGTGGATTTGGAGAAACTGGGGCCGAAGACGCTGTGGATCGATTGTGATGTGCTGCAAGCGGATGGCGGCACGCGCACAGCGTCCATCACGGGCGCGTGTGTGGCGACGGCGATCGCCTTCAATCGTTTGTTGGAGGCAGGCAAGCTGACGCGCCAGCCGTTGAAGAGCAAGGTGGCGGCGGTGAGCGTGGGCATGGTGAAGGGGGAGTGTCTGCTGGATCTGTGTTATGAGGAGGACGCGGTGGCGGATGTGGACAGTAACATCGTGATGACTGAGGCGGGGCAGTTTGTGGAGGTGCAGGGCAGCGGTGAGGAGTCCACCTTTTCCCCCGGTGATCTGGAGGCGATGCTGGCTTTTGGGAAAAAGGGCATCGCGGAGTTGGTGGCGCTGCAGGAGGCGGCGATCAACGGGGCGATGAAGCCGGCGGATGCGAGCGCGATGAAGTCGCTGGCGGAGCTGTTTAAGAAGTGAAGATGGGGTGGGTGATGGGTTAGCGGGCGGGGTCGATCGACAACGCCTTTTTGCAAAGGCGCCTACGTGGGCTCGTTCGCCATAACGAGGGCGTAGGGGACGTGAATGGACCAATGCGCGTGCGGAGTCGCAGAGGGAACGCCTTTTTGCAAAGGCGCCTACGCAGGCTCGTTCGCCAGAACGAGGGCGCAGGGGACGTGAAGGGATCGAGGCGCGTGCGGAGTGGCAGATGGAACGCCTTTTTGCAAAGGCGCCTACGTAGGCTCGTTCGCCAGAACGATGTTAGGCCAGGGCCCTCAATCCTCCATGAGGCGGATGGCGAGCTTGCGCATGAGTTGGCGATCGTTCATGGCACTGGCGCGGTCGTAGGCTTCCTCGAGGTTGCGGAGGTTGCGCAGGAGGATGGCGTCGGTGCTGGCGGGCTCGCGGATGATTTCATCCATGCCGGGGTTGGCGGCTGGATGGTGGCGGGCGACGTCGCTGGCGAGCATGAAGCGACCGCGGTTGAAGCAATCGACCAAATAAAGGCGGCTGTCGGTGACGACGCGGGCGAGGAAGTGGCCGGGGAAGTTGCAGCCTTCGATCTGGATGCCGTGGCGGTGGCCGATGAGGCGGTAGAGGCAGCAGAGGCTGATGGGGTTGCCAAGACCGGTGTCGAGCACCCAGAAGAGGTTGCTGTTTTGGTGGGCGTAGTAGTCTTTGCCGTTGCCGCGAAAGCGCACGGGGTCGCCCTTTTTGCCAAAGAGCCACTCGGCCAGCTCGCGGGCGTCCATTTTGCCACCATCGCGGAAAGCCTCCTCTGCTAGGGCGTCGAGACGAGGGGAGAGATCGGCGGCGCGCACTTTCCAACCGGCGAGGAAGGCGGAGATTTGGGCGAGGCCTTCTTCGAGTTGGGCGGCGGGGGAGTCCAGCCAGCGCCAGCGCATCCAGGAGTCCAGCAGTTCGTTACGGCGGACGGGGTCCAACATGCGGGCGACCATGCGGTCTTCTTCGACAGTGAGTGGGCGC
>JBIIUD010000021.1:0-11685 GCA_044340175.1 Verrucomicrobiaceae bacterium | reverse complement strand
GCGAGGATGACTTGGCCAGGTCCAAAGCCTTCTTCTTTCCACATGTCTTTGCCGGTGCGGATGTCCACACAGGCGAGCGGGCCTTTGCCGTATTCCTTGAAGCTGAACATGCCGTAGAGGTAACCGTCTTTCACGACAGGGGTGCTCCAGTGGTTGAAGCATTCGTTTTCCCGACGCCAGATCTGCTCGGCGCTGAAGCCGCTGCCTGATTTGGAGATTTTGAAGGCTCCTGCCCCGACACCATAACCTGCAGAGCAATAGACGATGTCTTCAAACACGACTGGGCTGGCGGCGGTGGAAACTTTGAAGGGGAAGGGCGCGCGCCAGAGGACCGTGCCTTTCTGAGGATCGACCGCAACGAGGCCGGTCTGCGTAAAGAAAACCGCTTGATGAACGCCGTGAATGTTTGCCAGGATGGGGGTGGCGTGGGTCATTTGATCGTCTTCACCCTTCCATGCGACTTTTCCGGTCTTCTTGTCGAGCGCCAACAGAGCCTGGCCCTTACCACCTCCGGCAAGCAGTAGAAGACCCCCGTCGATCAGCGGTGAAGCGGCATTTTGCCACTTGATGTTCACGCCTGCGTTCTCTTCGAGCACGTTGTGCTGCCAAACGATGTCACCCGTATCCGCCTTGAAGCAGTGAACACCCAGATTGGCATCGATGCAGTAAGCGAGACCATCATCAATCACCGGTGTCGAACGCGGACCGTCACCACCTTCGTTGCCTTTGTCGCCCGCGTTGCCACCCCCGTCGTATTTGGGAGCGATGACCAGCGCCTTTGACCACAGTTCTTTACCGGTGCGTCCATCGAGACAGAGCAGGGCCTCGCTAGGATTGCCATCGACCTCGGTGGTCACGATGGTGTAGGCTTTTTCACCTGCGACCGCAAACGAACTGAAGCCACTGGGAGTCTCGGCTTTCCAGAGTGTTTTGAAGCGCGCGTTCTTCCAATTGCGAACGGAGGCAGGGGCCTCAACGGTGCCGTTGTGGTTCGGTCCGCGAAAAGCACCCCATTCAAGAGCTGGGGCGGACACGGTAAGGGAGGCGAGGATGAGGCTGGTGGCTAGAGGACGATTTTTCATTTCAAGTAGGATCCTGGATCAAGAGGTTTGAAGAGGCAGTGGATTCCCCGATTGCAGTGACCCAACGCGAGTGAACCCAAAAATCTACGCTGTTTTGCGTGTTTCTTTGTTCACAACGCCGGGAGGCGGCATGAGTGCAGTCGCTCGGAAAAATCTCAATTGCGTTTCCAGTCGAGCGCCCCTTTCCGCCAAG
Source organism: Verrucomicrobiaceae bacterium (assembly GCA_044340175.1). Classification (GTDB taxonomy): domain Bacteria; phylum Verrucomicrobiota; class Verrucomicrobiia; order Verrucomicrobiales; family Verrucomicrobiaceae; genus JAGRPD01. The sequence continues at coordinate 10,410 of JBIIUD010000021.1, read as the reverse complement.
CATAGGCGTAAGCGACCCCGAGTATGGCGACAAAACTGAAAGCATAACCGAGAATCGCAGGACCGTGAGTGGCGATGTGGTCCTTATAGATGACCGCCCAGGGATAAAGGAACACGACTTCGATGTCGAACAGAACAAACAACATGGCGACCAAATAGAATTTGACGCTGAACCGAGGTTGCGCGCCCCCTTCTGGCAGCATGCCGCACTCGTAAGCGCTGTCTTTGACTTCATTGCGCGGTGAGGATTTGCCGAGCACAACCGAGGCAATCAAGGTCGAGACAGCAAAGCCGGCGGCGATGACCACCTGAAGCAGGACGGGGAGATAATTTTCCAGCATGAAAAGGAAGTGGGCAGTGGGTGAGCTTCTATGCTAGTCGGGAGAGGCGCGACGTCAACGGTGGGGATGGGGTCGCGGGTGGAAATAGAAAACCCCCACCCTGGGCCGCTTGAGCGGGCTTCGGGTGGGGGCGTTTGATGATCTTCGGGGAGTCCTGCGAGGAACCCACCCGTTAAGCGAGTTTACCTTGCAGCAGCGGCAGCAGCGGCGCGGGCGGCCACGGCAGTGCTGTGAGCTTGACGGATGCTTTCAAGCCCCCGATAAGTTTTGCCTGCTTTGGCGGCGAGTCCACGACCCACCAAATTTTGGAGCTTCTCATAGGAACGCAGGCGGAGCATTTCTTCGCCTCCGCTGACTGCATTTTTCAGCTTCAAATTTTCGTAAACTAATCCGAAGAGTTCGTTGAAGTCGTAAGTTTTTCCGTCAGTGAGCACGTTGACAAGTTCATCAGTCACATGATCAGGAACACGTCGTGAGAATCGGGTTTTACGAGTCGGAGTAGTTGCCATAGGAAGTTGAGCTTAGCACGCTCCCGGCTGATTGCGAAGCATTTGTTTCAGGGACGAAGTTTTTCTCTCTGAGGGAAAACACTGTGATAGAAACCTACGCTCAGGTCGTTTGTGGCGGCTTTGCCATTCGGATTCGGCTCAGTCTTTCGCTTTTTTATAGTGGCTTTAATCCGTGAAGCTTCCAACCACCACAGGTTGGTCCTTATCCTTTTTCCAAGAAAAAATTTCTCCCGTCGCCGCATACGGATCATTTCTGAAACGCTGCTCCAGATCGCTGGCAAAATCGCTCAGGATGGCAGCCTTCGCAGGAAAGACGTAAAGCGCATTGCGGTCGGGCGCCGCAAGCCAAATCTCCGGTCCGAAAGCTGCTTCAAACAGGTGAGGTAAGGAAGGGGCCACAATAAGGGAAGCGTAGATGGGTCGCTCGCCGCGATACACCGCATAGAGCACCTGCCCCTTCTCATCCTGGACCCATTCCGGTTTAAGGTCCTTGAGCAGACGATCGGCTGCGGTGCGGGCGCGCTCAGCAAAGGTCTCTGGACTGATCCCGATGGCCGCGAACTCGTCGGTCGAATACGTCGCGATGAAGGGTGAGTCGGCGATTTCTTTTGCCGGACTCAGCACCGTCTTTTCCGAGCCCCCGGGCTGAAGGGAACGGGCAGAACGCATCATGCGTGGCTCCGGCAGCAGGAGATAGGACTCCAATTTAGGTTTGGCTAGCGCTGGAGCAGGCTCTTGCGCCGATGTGATGCTGCCAAGGAGAAGGCAGATGGACATCATCCAAAAAGGGAAACGGGTCAGGGTGGAGCGCATCTGGGAATCTGGTGGTGTGACAGAGCAGGTCAAGCGGGGCTTTGCAAAGGAATACCCCAAGGTTGCATTGTGTCGGCCACCGCACTTGGAGCTTGCACCCGCGACCGGTCTCCGCCTTGATCCCTTCATGATTGCATTTGTGAGAGGAACGTTGGTGGAAGCACTGCCGCACGAGGCGGTGGTGGAAGTCAGTGGGGTCGGCTACAGCGTGCTGATCCCGCTCTCCACCTTTGACCGCCTGCCGCAAATCGGGGGCGAGGTCAAGCTACTGACGCACCACCACGTGACCGAGCGGGAGGAGTCTTTGTTCGGATTTGGTAGCGCAGACGAACGGGATCTGTTTCGGCTGTTGATTGATCGGGTTTCCGGCATCGGCCCGAAGATGGCCCTGGCAGTACTCAGCGGCATGCCTGTCGCCGCCTTTAAGGAAGCTGTCATCCAGAACGACGTGAAAGCGCTTTCCCGAATCAAAGGCCTGGGGACGAAGACGGCGGAACGCATCGTTTTGGAACTGAAGGACAAAGTCGGCGTCGTATCGGCCTGGCAGGACGCTGAATCAGCGCGGATCGCGCATGACGGACCCAGAGAGGCTCAGACGGACGCGGTGCTGGGCCTCATCGCCCTCGGTTACAAACAAACTGAAGCGCAAAAAGCCATTCAAGCCGTGGTCAAACACAGCGGAACTTCTCCCAATGCCACGGCGGACCAGCTCATCCGCGAGGCGTTGCGCATGGCGCAGTGAAAACGCACAAAAAAGCGAGGGACAGCTTTGCAGCCATCCCTCGCTTGGTGGGTCTGGTTTTGGGGGGAAATTAGCTCAGCGTGGGCTTCACCAGTGTCTCGAGACGACTGACACCCCGGCGGATACGGGCTTTGACCGTGCCCAAGGGCTCGTTGAGTTTCTCTGCAACCTCAGCCTGAGTCAGCCCTGAAAAGTAAGCCAAAACAATGGCTTCTTTTTGATCTGGCGTCAGTTTTGAGACAGCGCTGCGCACGATCCGGCTGCGTTCCTTCACTTCGCAAATATCAGCGCTGGAATCTTCAAACTCGAACTGCTCGGTTTTGTTTTCTTGCTCGAAATCGTCATTGAGACGGGAACGTCGCTGTTTGGAGCGGATCCGGTCAATCGCGCGATTCCGTGCCATCGTCGTGATCCAGGTCAAAGGCTTGCCTTTGCGAGGCTCGTAGAGGTGCGCTTTGTTCCAGAGCTGCACGAGGACTTCTTGCATCACGTCCTCCGAGTCATGGTGATCATTCAGGACGTTGGAAATGGCGGTGAAGATGAGGCCGCCGTATTTGCGGTAAAAAGCCTGGAAACTCGCGCTGTCTTTTTGAGCGATGCGCTGGAGGAGCATCATGTCCTCCTGTAAACTGGCTTCCGCTTCTGGTGTGAGAGGGATGGTCGTGCTCATATGGGTATGAGACGAAACTAGGACAAGATGGTTCTTTGTCAAAGCATTTGTCCATTTTTTGTCTCATTTGTCGAGAGTTTTGTCTACTTTTGTCTAGATTGTTGTTTTTCCGAAGTATTGTCGCCACTCTTTTGCCTGACCGAATCTTATCGGAGAACGCCTTATTTTACGGGCTTCGTGAGCCACTCCTCCGGTGCGCCCGCCTTCTTCAGAACTTGCCTGATTGAGACAGGGACTCCCCCAAGGCGACGGCTTTCTTCGGCGGCTTGCAGAAAGCCGTAGATCTCCAGCGTCTGCGCTGGCGTGATCGGCGGCGTCTTGGTCTGGAAGAATTTGACGATCTCTCGAAGCATGGGGGTGTAGTCACCCTGGGCTTTTTGTTCAAACACCTCTTCCCCATCAAAGCGCACCAATTTGTAGGCGGTGGAATGCATCGGCAGATTATGCAGCGCATGCAGCGTGCCCGTCCGGTTCCCAGTCCAGATGCCAGTCACGACCGACTCAGAAGGCGTCGTCGTGCGAGTAACGTGATCGCAACCCGTGCCCATCACGGTGAACAAGGCCTCAGTCGCATGAATCGCATAAAAATACAGGTCCGGATGATGGGGTATGGTGGGAGCTGGACCCCACGAGATGGCGGCCTGTGGCGGCGTCGGTTTGGCGGCGGCCACTTCGACAACCCCCTGATACCAGCGCAGGGCGGAAGCACTTAACAGCGGGATGCCCATTTTTTCGGCGAGCACATACATTTGCACGATGTCAGGCAGGTTGGAGGCCACAGGTTTGTCCACAAACAAAGGTTTGCCAAAAGTCATCACCTCCTTGGCCTGCTCAAGGTGAGGCCGCCCGTCGAGGCTGAGAACCATCACGGCATCCACCTCCGCACAGAGACTCGCGATGCTATCCACAATACGGACGCCATACTTGTCCTTCAGGGTCGCGGTGAACTCAGGCAGGCGGGAGATGCTTTGCGGCAGATCGGCGCTGCCCGAAGGAAAAGCTGCGACAACGCGACCCCCTGGAACATGGTTGGGATTGGCCGGATCGTTCAAGCGCATGGTGAACTGCTCGGCATGGGAAGTGTCTAAGCCAATAACGCCAATGCGAAGGGGGTCTGCCATAAGATTTGAGACGGCCATCAGGGGAGCGCACAACCCACCAAGCCAAGCCAGCATGGTGAGGGTCAGGTTGCGGTGGACCACCATGCAGATAATTTCCTCAGAAGAAGGAACAACGCAAGTGTCGGTCACCCGTCCCGTCACTTTTCTTGATCTGGCTTTGCAGGGTCAGGTTCCGTGTCCGCCCAGAAAAGAATTGTCCAAACCAACCGCGACGCGGACTCTTTAGGGTACCTCAACGCCATGGCAGCTTCTCCTGATCCTTCCTTTGACCGCACCACGCAGTTCCTCGAACTGCTAAACGCACATGACCGTGCGCTGTGCCTGTATGTTTATGGCCTGGTGCCAAAAGACTCGGAGGCAGAGGACATTTTGCAGCAGACCAAGATGCTGCTCTGGAAGCACTTCAGTGACTTTGAACTGGGCACCAACTTCCTTGCCTGGGCACGGAAGACGGCTTTTCATCAGGTGTTGACCCATCGAAGAAAGAAGAAACGGGAACATGTGCCGCTCGAGGAGGAGGCGCTGGAGGCCCTCAGTGCGGCCGTGGCCGAACTTTCTGAAGAGAGCTCCGCCCGCCATGAAGCCGTCAGGATTTGCGTGTCACGCCTGCCAGCTGAGCACCGCCAGTTGATCCACCTGCGCTACTTCCAAGAGATGGAGATCCCCGATATCGCTCAAAAAATCGAGCGCACAGAAGGGGCGGTGTATCGGGCTTTGAGCCGCGTGCGCATGACCCTCATGGAGTGCGTGCAAAAACAGACGGAGGCTTTGACATGAGATCGTTCGATTCACTCAGTGCAGAAGACAAATGGCGGTTGTTGGAGACTTGGGAACGCGTCAGAGACGGTGCCGCCACTGAAGCCGAAGCTCTGCAAATCCACTCCCGCCTGAAGGATGAGCCCGCTGTCAGAGATTGGCTGGCTCGGGCGGTCCTGTTGGAGGCCGAACTCCGCTATGATGGCGATTCTTTAAGCCAGCCTGAAGGCGTTGATCCATCGCCTGTAAAGCCTTTGCCGAAGGTCCGGCGATGGTCAGGCCTGAAGTGGTCCCATGCCGCTGCAGCGGCTTTTGCTGCCGCTGTGTCCTGGGGTGTTTGGGGCGGGTCAACGGCGGCACCTGCATCCGTGGCCACGTTGGTCAAAGCTCAATCCTGCAAATGGGGCAACAGCGCTCTGCCGACGCTAGAAGGCTCCACGCTTGTGCCGGGCACCCTCGAACTGGTAGAGGGCATGGCCACGCTGCGCTTCAAAAGCGGTGCTGAAGTCGTGATGGAGGCACCCGTCAGCTTAGAAATCGTCTCGGCCATGGAAGCCAAGGTCAAGCGTGGCACCATCGTCGCTGAAGTGCCGCCCTCAGCCAAGGGGTTTACCATTCAAACACCGGAGACCACCGTCGTCGATTTTGGCACCAAGTTCGGGGTCAGCGCGGGTGACGACGGCAAGTGCCTCGTGCACGTGCTCGAAGGCCTCGTGGAAGTGAACCGCAAGGGCGAGGACAAAATCCAAGCTCTGCGCGGTGGCGAGCGCGTGGACTTTGGTGGGCTCACGGAATCGAAGTTGAACCCCGACAACGACAAGCAACAGGCGGAGCCAGGACGTTGGCTGCCCGCGGCTGCCATGACCGATCTTGGGGACGGCTGGCAGGTCATCACCACCGCCTTCGGACGCGGCAAGGACTCATGGATTCAAAGCAGCCCCAAACATGTCACCACTGGCAGAGAAACTTACCTCCGGGCCAAGCACACAACGCTTGATACAAAACTGGAACGCAAAATTTATCTCGGCTTTGATTTGTCCAAGCTGAATGGCTCCATCGCCGAGGCGGAACTCGTGCTCAATCTCGAACCAAGCGACCTAGGCTACGGTTCACTGGTGCCCGACGCAGACTTTGCGATTTATGGTGTCATCGACGAAACGCAAGACGAGTGGGCTGAGACGGGGCTGCGATGGGACAACGCACCCGCTCACAGCACTGCCCCGGAACACCACTCCATGCCTGACAGCACCAAGGCAGTGCCACTGGGCGGTTTCAAAATCGAGCAAGGACGTCAGATCGGCACGGTCTCCTTGAGCGGACCTTCATTGGCAGCCTTTTTGCAAGGCGACACCAATGAACTCGTTACCCTCATCATTTGCCGGCAAACGGATGAGACCGCCCGCAACGGTTTGGTGCACGCCTTTGCCAGCAAAGAAAATGGCCGCAATGCCCCTCCAATGCTGCGCGTCCGCGTTCAATGATGAGCCCATCTTCACGGCTGCGTGTCCTCGACTTTGCGCCCGGCTCGCTGGTAAAGATACGAGGCCCCGAGAGCGATGACGGCTACGATCAGAAACGCGCCGATGCGGTAGATGCTGCCCACTTGATCGAGGTCATGCAGAAACAGCTTTGCCAAGGTGACTAACAATAGCCCCATGGCCGCATATCGGGCACCTGCCGTTTGTTTCCAAAAACCGATCACCAGCAATGCTAACGAAAATAGACCCCAGGCAATGCTGTAGCTCATGTCACGCGCAAAGTTGCTGCCAAATGATAGCGTGAGATGGTTCGCATCGCTCGGCAGGAAGGCATTGGCAATTTGCAGGTTCACCAGCAAAAACAGCAGCACGCCTCCTCCGATGGAAAGCAGCGCTCGCAAAGGTATCTCGCGCCACTCGTGATGCGGCGGCTTCAGCCAAAAGGCAGCTGTCAGGAGCGCACCACCGCCCATTCCGAAACTGATCAGCAGCCAAACACTCATCGGCAATCCAAGCGGAATCGAATGGTAATCAAGCACTGTCCCCAATAAAAGCAGGCGAACAAAAGCAACGACTGACAGCCCAAATCCCGATAACCGCAGCCCATCGTGCGGCATCCGCGTGAACAGCCAGCACAGCCCCGCGCCTTCCAAAGCCCAAGCCAGTGTGAGCCATTCGTCGTCGAACTGATAAGGGAAGATCAGCGTGATGAACCAGATCGCCAAACCTGCCGCCCAGGCGCGTTGTGCCAGGGGTGCGCTGTCCGCGATCAATCGCTTGGCCAACGCAATCCATCCCAGAGCAAAGGCCGCTGGCAGCACCCAATGAAGGCCCTCAGGCCATCGATTCCAGACTCGCTCATGCAAGATCCACAAGCTGCCGGTCATCATCACCCCAACGGCCGCGAAGGGGGCCAGTGCCGAACCATAGTTTTGGCGCATCCCCCAGAGCAGTGCCAAGCCCAGCACTGGAACCCCTGTCTGCCAAAGCATCATGCCTTTGGCAGCAGAATAGAGGAAGAGCGAAACAAGCGTCCACCCCAACCAGGCCGTTAGCGCCAGCCACGGCAACCTTCGGCTCAGCCAGATGGCCGCCAAACTAAGCAGCAAGGTGGCTGTTAGCAGCTGCGTTGTCCGGTCATCATCGATTCGGATTACGTTAGGCACGAGGGCCAATAAAAAATAAGGTGCGGAAAGCGCTGCCATTTGCACCATCGTCAAAAAGCCCACCGTCTCGTCTTCGCCTTCTTCCCCGTTGAGCTGCCGCCCACTCCGCAGCCTTGATGCGCCCATCGTGAACACCAGCGTCGCCATTCCTAACACAACCAGGAAATGGATCAATACATGCTCTTGATGCCGGAGCGTCATCATCCAGTGAAACGTGGCTGCCAGGGCCAATGTCAGCGCCAGCAGGCCAATCCAGGACTTGCGGTTCAGCGTTGCGATCACCAAAGTCAGCAACCCGGCGAGCAGGAAGGGTGGCCACAGCATCCAGGAGACCTTTTCCAGCAATACCAAAGGCATTCCCGTGAGCGCCATCATGATCAGGGAAAGGCCCCCCGGCACGGTTCCCTCGATCGATAGTCCCCGCTTGATCAATTGGGTGAGCATTCCGAGATGCAGCAGGCCAAACATCAAATTGATGATCAGCGCGTGTGGCAGCATTTCGGGTGTCAGCCATCGACTCATCCACAAGGCCAAATGCAGCATCACCGCCAGACTTCCTATCAGCGTCGCCATGGCATACCGCTGATAAAACCCACTCGCCGCCAGCCAACCGGAGGAGGCCAGCAACACCAGTGCATACAGCACTACCGGACGCCCACTGATGTCGCTGAACTTGAGCCAATCAAACGCCAGCAGCAGCGCGCTTGCGGCGACCAGCAGCGCCGCCCACCAGGGCTCTGCCACCTCGGCGTCACGTCGTTTCGAAAGCGCCGCCAAGGCCGAGAACAGCAGCGCATAACCCCCGAACACTGCCACCATGCCCCAGGTCTTGGCCCCCAATTCATAACCTTCCAAGTCAAAGAACTGCATCCGCCAGCCCCAACTCACCAGCACCGTGCCCATCGCACCCAGCGGCAGCAGACGCCACCATTTTTCCCGCCAAGCCAGCGCGGCTAGTCCTAGGTTGAGCAGTGTGATGTAAGTGAACAAAATCACCGGTTGATCCTGCCCACTGGACACCAAAGCGGGCGTCAAAAATCCACCCGCCAGACCGAGCACGGCCACCACCTCCGCCTTGGCTCGAACCGCCGTGATGAAGGCCACCGCCGTGATCAGTGTCATCAACACAAAGGTAAAAGCAGTCGTGAAAGCGGGAAAATGATACCAGGCATGAGCCGCATAAGTGACCCCGTAAAACGCCAGGATGCCCGTGGCACTCAGCGTCTGGGTCAGCACCCGATACGCCTGTCGTTGCCGGAACCAATAACCCGCCGCTATGAGCGCCGCCGCCGTCCCATAGCCCGAGGCCACCCGCACTGCTGGCGGAATCAGGTCCCGCTCAAAGGCATACTTCACAAAGAAGACGATGCCAAAGAACAACGCCAGCCCACCGATCCACGCGAACAGTTTCACCCCCACGAACTGCTCCAAAGAAAAGCGAACCAAAGGCACCTCAGGCTCCATAGACCTCTCCAGCGGCGGTAGGAACGGGAGGTCCTTTGCCGGAGGTGGCACGGGGGGTGCCGGAGGCAATGGCGGCGGTGTGGGAGCAACCCTTGCAGACCTGTTTTCAGCGACCCCTGACGGCGGCGGCTCAAAACGTGTCTTGTCCGCCAGGCTCATCTCGACTTCTGGTGCGCCTTCTGGCTTCTCCACGAGCTTCCTTTCCAACTCTTCCACCCGCCGATTCAGCGACCCGATTTTAGCCAGCGCCACCGCCGGAGCGATGAATAGCCAGACCATCAAAGCAATGACAAAAAGAATCAGGAGTTCCATGGTGCGCGAGGTAAGAGTGCGTTTACCTCAGCCAATCTAAGCTGATTTCATGAAGCCGCGCATTGATTCTTGCAGCTTAGCTATCGACTCGATCAATGAAATCGCACGCGACTTGAGAGGCCGATGATCCCGGACTCCGACAATCGTCGTGCTAGAGAGCGCCCATGCCAGTGGCTCAGGAGCTGAGGTGAGTGAACTGGTTTACTTGCCTTTGGCCTTGGCTTTAGCTTTGCCCTTTCCCTTGCCCGCATTGCCTTGTCGGCTGATGGCTTCAGGAGGGTCTTCGGCAGGCACTTTCAGGTCGGCACGCAAGCGATCAAGCTCGGCGTGCAGGTCCTTCAACGTCGCCGCATAAGTGGGATCTCGATAAACGTTGACCATCTCCTGCGGATCCTTTGCACGGTCGATGAGGCTCCAGTAGTTCACCTCCGGTTCATAAAAATGGAAGAGCTTGTAGCGGTCGGTGACGACGCCGTAATGCTTGCGCACGCTGTGCGCACCGGGGTACTCGTAGTAGTGGTAGTAGAAGCTTTTGCGCCAGTCGGCAGGCGTCTCCCCTTTGAGCACCGGGGTCAAGCTGCGGCCCTGCATGTCGGACGGCACGGGCTGACGGGCGGCTTCCAGAAAGGTCTCGGGGAAATCAATGATCGAGACCATGGCGGCGCTGGTGGAGCCCGGCTTGGTCACTCCCGGCCAACGCACCAGCAGCGGAGTGGTGAGGGATTCCTCATAGATCCAACGCTTGTCGAACCAGCCATGCTCACCCAGATAAAAGCCCTGATCAGAGGAAAGAACCACGAGGGTGGTGTCAGCGATGCCTTCTTCCTCCAAGTAGTCGAGCAGCTTGCCGACGTTTTCATCGACCGCTTTGACGGTGGCCAAGTAGTCATGCATGTAGCGCTGATAGCGCCAGCGGACGAGATCTTTGCCCGTGAGTTGAGCCTTCTCCATGACTTGATTGAGCGGCTGGTAATACGCGTTCCACTTTTCCAGCTGAGCCTCTGTCATGTTCGGCGCGGGAACGAGTTTGGCATCCAGT
>JBIIUD010000626.1:0-2919 GCA_044340175.1 Verrucomicrobiaceae bacterium | reverse complement strand
CAAGAACGACAGCAGTCCAAACAACACCGTCGTAAACAAATGCCCCAGCAGCATCGTCGCGCAGAAAACCGCCGCCATCACCCACCACGAGCGCGTCCGCGCATTCAGGTTGGCCACCGTCGCGCGACCTGCCTCTGTCTTCACCCGCAGCTTCATCACCGCACCGATCACTGAGGCCACCACCAAGATGCCGCCCACCACGCTGAAGAGTATTTTAATGTCCTGATCCATCGCTTTTAAGGTGCTTCCCTTCCTGTCTCTAACCCACCCAACAACGCCAGCCGCGCCCGCGCCAAAAAATCCAGTTTGCCCTCGGCCTTATCAAAATGGATCGCCTCCCGAAACCGCGCTTGTGCGATGATTGGCACCGGCAAGAACGTCCCCTTGGGCAGCACACGACTCAGATTTTCCAAATACACCGGCACCAAAGGTAGATCCGGAAAACGCCGTGCGATGTGATGAATGCCCGCCTTGAACTCGCCCACTTGCCCGTCCCCACGCCGCGTGCCCTCAGGGAAGATCAAGATGGACCTCCCCGCCTTGAGCGCCTCCGCCAGCCGATCAATCGGATTGTTCTCCCACGTGATGCCTTCACGCGGGATCAACACCGCCTGAAACAAATCACACGCCACCCGCCGTCGAAACGCCGACTTCGTCCAGTAGTCCTCCGCAGCCGCCGGTGACAGATTTTCCCGCGCCACCCCCGGCAGCGCTGCCCACACCACGGCAAAGTCCAAGTGACTGGTGTGATTTGAAAAGTAGATCGCCGGACCCGCTCCGCAGGGAGAGCATGGCAGCCGACCGACCCCCGTGATGAGTCGGGTCAATGAGGCCACAAACGACCGTATCATTTCCCTGCCCCTCCCACGCGTTGATGCAGCGACTGCGAAAGGCCATTCAGCCGACGCCACAGCGTCACGCCGATCCCCACCACCATCAAACTCAAAGCCCCCGGCACCCATACGCGCATCTCCCAGCCCATCATCGAGCCCAAGGCCATCACCAAACACAACCCAGTGACCATTGCCATCCGGTGCGGTTTCGCCATCGGCCCTCGAAAGTCATGCGCCCCCGTCAGACTCGCCCCATGCATCCTCACACACGCCGTCATCAGCGCCCCACAGGCCGCTAGCCACCCCAAAGTCTCAGTTAGCGACGTGCCACCGGCCATTCCGATGCCCACCAAAATGACCGTGTCCGCCAGCCGATCCGGAAACTCATTGTAAAGGTCCCCACTGGGCGACTTCAGCCCCCCCTCGACCGCCAGCATGCCATCCATCAAATTGCACAACAGCCGCATCTGCACACAGACCGCCGCGCCAAGCCAAGCCAGCGGATGCGGCACCCCTTTCATCAAAAAAGCGGCAGCCCCCGCAGCGAACACCACACTCATCACCGAGACCTGATTCGGCTTCATGCCCAGCTTTAATAAAGCGCGGGAAAGTCCACCGGCCCATTGGGAAGACCGCGACTTCAGGGGGCGTCGGGCATTCAGACTTTCAGACGTGGAACTCATGACCCAGAGGGTGATGCCATTCAAAGGACTTGTCCAGCATCGCCCTATCCGACAAAAGGCCTACTTGGGCAGATGCCGTGCCACGCGCACGCATCCATAATAGGTGCACTGTTGGGGTGAAAGGCTGGCTCTAAATCGTTTTCAGCATCTCTGTCGCATCCCCGAAGCGATCCGCCTTGCATCCCATCTCCTTGAGCAACCGCAGGTGCAGGTTCGACATCGGTGTGTTGCCATTCAATTTCACATGCCGCCCCGGCTCAAAACGCCCGCCCGCCTTGCCGGCCACGATCACAGGCAGATCATCGTGCCGGTGCCGATTGCCATCAGAAAGACCCCCGCAATAAACCACCATCGAGTTGTCCAGCAAACTGCCTCCTTGCGCATCCTTGACCGCACTCATGCGATCCAGGTAGTAGGCAAATTGGGTCGCATAAAAGTGATCGATCTTGGCAATCTTATCGATCTTGGCCTGATCGTTTTGGTGGTGCGACAAATTGTGGTGACCGTCCGGCACCCCGATTTCTTTAAACGTCTGATTGCTGCCATCATGCGCCAGCAGCAATGTGGAGATCCGCGTGCTGTCCGTCTGAAAGGCGAGCACCTGCATGTCCATCATCAGCCGAACATGCGCCTCATAGGCCCCGGGAATGCCTTCTTCCGGAGCTTCCGCACCTGGGTCGGGCGGCGGGCCAAATTTCTCCATACCGGCGATGCGTTGCTCGATCTCACGTACACCCGTGAGATATTCGTCCAACTTGTTCTGATCGTTGCGCCCAAGTTGCTTGTTCAGCGACTTCGCATCCTCCATCACGAAATCCAGGATCGACTTCTGCTTCTGCTGTCGCGCCATGAAAGACCGCGCCCGCTCCTCCTTATCACCTGATCCAAACAATCGCTCAAACACCAGCCGTGGGCTCGGCTCTGGCGTGGCAGGTTGCGTCTCACTGCGCCAGGACAAATTGAATTGGTAGGCACAGGAATAGCCGGAGTCACAACCGCCAGAGGCCCGCACAGCATCGCAGGTCAATTCCAGTGAGCGGAAGCGAGTTGCGCCCCCCACCTCACGTGCGGCCACCTGATCAACTGACATTCCCAGCTGAATGTCCGAACCCGACGTCTTCTTCGGCCTGGCCCCCGTCAGCACGGTCGCATTCGCCCGCGCATGATCGCCTCCACCATCGCCTCCAGCCCAGCCATTGGCATGCTCAAACCCTGTGAAGATTTGCAGGCTTTCCTTGTGCTTAGCAAAGGGTTTCATCGTCGGCCCAAACTGAAAGTCCCTGCCCTCACCCACCGGCCGCCACTTGTCCAAAATGACGCCGTTTGGAATGTAGAGAAAGGCCATTCGCAATGGCGCGCCCGCTTGTGCCGCCATGGCCCGCATCGGCAGCAGCGACTCGAGT
>JBIIUD010000625.1:0-2924 GCA_044340175.1 Verrucomicrobiaceae bacterium | reverse complement strand
TTTGCCCGCCCCCTTTCCCATGACTTACGCTGAGCTTCAGAACCTCTACCAACTGCCCTTCTTCGACCTTTTGCAAAAAGCCCGTGCGGTGCATGAAAAGCATTGGCCAGAAAACGAAGTGCAGCTCTGCACCCTGCTTTCCATCAAGACGGGCGGATGCAGTGAGGACTGTGGCTACTGCGCTCAAAGCGCGCGTTATAGCACGGGCGTGCAAGCCGAGAAACTGATGGACACCGCCACGGTCATGGAGCGCGCCAAAGCCGCCCGCGCCAGTGGTTCCACCCGCTTTTGCATGGGTGCAGCCTGGAAAGGCGTGCGCATGGGCACGCAAAAATTTGACCAAGTGCTCGACATCGTACGCAACGTCTCCACCCTGGGCATGGAAGTCTGTGTCACCTTGGGCGAGTTGGGTGAGGACGAAGCCAGGCAGCTGAAGGAAGCCGGTGTCACGGCTTACAATCATAATATCGACACCTCGCCCGAGCATTACCCGAACGTGGTGACAACCCACACGTTTGAAGACCGCCTGCGCACCATCCGCCACGCGCAGGATGCCGGCATGGCCGTGTGCGCGGGTGGCATCCTGGGCCTGGGTGAAGGCGTCACCGATCGTCTGCGCATGTTGGAAGTGCTGGCCAACTTTAACCCCCAGCCCGAAAGCGTACCGATCAACGCCCTGATGGCCATGAAAGGCACCCCGATGGAAGAAAATGGTCGCGTAGACAGCTTTGAGTTCATCCGCATGATCGCCATCACGCGAATTGCCATCCCGGGCGCCAAGGTGCGTCTGAGCGCTGGCCGCACCCAGATGAACAAGGAGGCTCAGGCCTTGGCCTTCTTCGCTGGCGCCAACTCCATTTTCTACGGGGACAAACTGCTGACCGCCGCTAATCCGCGCGTGAACGAAGATCAGGAACTGCTCCGTGAGCTCGGCATGAGCGCCCAAGCACCGAATCCTGGACTGGACATTCCTGAGCCTGACTTCTCCAAACCCATGGCCCCCACGCCCGAGGGCTGTGTGATGACCGAAGAAGAGGTCCACGCCTGCGGCTGCTGAGCCGCTGGCGCGTTGGTTGTTCATGCTTGAGCGAGTCAGGGTGCTAGGAACGTGCGATGGCACGCTAAAGCGCGCACAACGAACCCGGGACGCTGGCGCGTACGTTGTTCACGCTTAAGCGTGTTCAGAGCGCAAGGAACGTTCGATGACACGCTAAAGCGTGAACAACGTACGCAACCTAGTGCTTGACTGCGCAGTGGTGAAAATGACATTTGCCGAATGTATCGCTGGAGCAAACTCTCCACAGAAGATCGGGAGGCCCTGCTTGCGTGGCGCCGACGTTTGGAACGGCCCTGGCATAGCCCGCCACACTTCACCGAAGGGCCCGCGGATTTTCATCTGACAGCGGCTTGCTATGAGCACGCCCCAATCGTGGGACACAGTCCAGAGCGAATGGGCGACTTCTGTGAGGCCTTGCTCTCCACCCTTGCGGGTTCGGGGGCAACCGTTCATGCGTGGTGTGTTTTGCCCAATCATTACCACCCTTTACTGCGTGTATCCGAGCTGCGGCAGGTCTTACAGGATCTGGGCCGACTTCATGGACGCACCTCCTTCAAATGGAACGGGGAAGAAGCCCTGCGGGGACGCGCGGTCTGGACAGCACCCGCCGACAGAGTGATGCGATCAGAAGCCCATTTTCGAGCCACCGTGAACTACATTCACCACAACCCCGTGAAACATAGCTGGGTCGAGCGCTGGCAGGACTGGCCTTTCAGCAGTGCCTCATCCTGGTTGGCCCATGTAGGCAGAGAGGAGGCGCTGCGGCTTTGGAAGGCTTACCCGATTTTGGATTATGGCTCAGGTTGGGATGATTGAGTTCGTTGTTCACGCTTGAGCGTGTTCAGGGCGCAAGGAACGTGCGATGGCTCGCACAACAGAGAGTTGCAGGCTTGCCTTGTCGGCGCGCTTGATCTTGAATGGACTCATGCACCGTCCCGCCCTGCCCTACCTCGCCGCCGCGCTCGCCGTCCTGCTCCCGGCAGCCCTGTTCGCCAAACCGAACATCATCGTCATCATGGCGGACGACCTGGGCTACGGTGACCTCAGCTGCTATGGGGCCAAAGCCGTTAAGACACCCCACATCGACAAGCTCGCCGCCGAGGGCCAGCGCTTCACGAGCGGCTACTGCACCGCCTCCACCTGCACGCCCACCCGCTTCTCCTTCCTCACGGGCACTTATGCGTTTCGTCAGGCGGGCACAGGCATCGCGCCACCCGCAGCGCCCGCCATCATCAAGCCCGGCACCCCGACGGTGGCCTCGCTGTTAAAGAGCGGCGGTTATCAAACAGCGGTCATCGGCAAGTGGCACTTGGGCCTGGGTGACCCGGAGCCGGATTGGAATGGCGAGCTCAAACCAGGACCGCTCGAGATCGGGTTCGATCACTGCTTTCTCCTGCCCACCACCAATGATCGTGTGCCGCAGGTCTATTTGCAGGATCACCGCATTCTCAATCTGGACGCAAAAGATCCGCTCTGGGTCGGCAACAAGGCGCCTTCGGAGAATCACCCCACCGGCATCACGCACCGCAGCACTTTGAAAATGGACTGGAGCCACGGGCACAACCAGACGATTCACAATGGCATCAGCCGCATCGGCTTCTACACAGGCGGCACGGCCGCGCGCTTCCGGGATGAAGACCTGGCGGACGAGTGGGTGAAGCGCTCCAACGCCTGGATCGAAGCCAACCAATCGAAACCTTTCTTCTTGTTCTTCGCCTCCCATGACATCCATGTGCCGCGCATTCCCCATGAGCGATTTCAAGGCGCGACGGCCATGGGTTTTCGTGGCGACTGCATCGTACAACTGGACTGGTGTGTGGGCGAGTTGATGAAAACTCTGGATCGGCTGGGCCTGACGCAGAACACG
>JBIIUD010000624.1:0-2933 GCA_044340175.1 Verrucomicrobiaceae bacterium | reverse complement strand
AAAGAGGGTGGCAGCTTGTTTATCAATTCTGAAGAGAGTTGCAAAACTGCGACTTGTCGGTGCGAGTTCACAAGTTAGGCACCATCTATTCGCACTGGTCTGTCACGTGGAACGCTTGAATGTGACAAGAGGAACACACTTTTGCCAGTTTTACCCAGCGCTTAATACGGATTGATGGTTTCGGCCATTCTCATCTCTGATTAATGAGTCTGGGAAGAACTTCAGTTTTGAGACCCTTTCGAAGACGTATGAAACCCTGAACAACTTGTCCGTTTTGTGCGGCTGTTGAATGCTTCAAAGATCCTTCAAGCAGTTCGATTGACAAGCGCTTCGCCCGCTCGTTCATTACCCCCATCATGACTCCTCCTTTCTCTGATCATCCATCCCTCATCACGCCCCCTTACGCTGGTCCTTCCGGATATGTGGTGCCTACCGTCATCGAGAGTGAAGGCCGCGTCGAGCGGGCCTATGACATTTACTCCCGTCTGCTGAAGGACCGCATCGTTTTCCTGGGCACGCCAGTGGACGATCAAGTGGCCAACATCATCATCGCCCAGCTGCTGTTTCTCCAGATGCAGGATCCGAAGAAGGACATCCACATGTACATCAACAGCCCTGGTGGCTCTGTGACCGCCGGCTTGGCGATCTATGACACGATGCAGTTCGTGACCTGTGACGTGAACACCTATTGCATCGGCATTGCAGCGAGCATGGGCGCCGTGCTCCTGGCGGCAGGCACGAAGGGCAAACGCTTTGCGCTGCCGAACTCGGACATCATGATCCACCAAGTTTCTGGCGGTGCCCGCGGTACGGCCTCGGACGTGGAGCGCACGGTCGACTTCATGTACAAACTCAAGCGCCGGCTGAACCGCATCCTGGCGCACCACACCGGCAAGTCCACCGAGCAGATCGAGCGTGACTCCGACCGGGACAACTACATGAGCGCAGCGGAAGCGGCTGAGTATGGTCTGGTGGACAAGGTACTGGAGAGTCGGCGCGAGGCGGAAGCCGCTGCTGCGCTGGCCGCCGCTGCTGGAAAGAGTTGAGCTATGAAATGGTCCTTCCGCCTCGCCACCATCGCAGGAACCGAGGTGCGGGTCCATTTGACGTTCTTTTTGCTGCTGCTGTTCGTGGCGGTGCAGGGGACTTCAGGGGGGCAGGGCTATCAGGGTGCGGTCTTTGCGACGGCTCTGGTCAGCACCATGTTCTTCTGCGTGCTGCTGCATGAATTCGGTCACGTGTTTGCCGCGCGGCTGTATGGCATCAAGACGCCGGACATCACGCTGCTGCCCATTGGTGGGGTGGCGCGTCTGGAGCGGATGCCGAGGACCCCATCTCATGAACTGGTGGTGGCTCTGGCGGGTCCGTTGGTGAATGTGCTCATCGCTGCAGTGATCGCACTCGTGCTGGGGGTGGCGGTGCGCTTGGACCCCACTTTCTCCTTCAACCTTCAGGGGGGTTTTTGGCAGCACCTGATGACTTGGAACATCCTGATGGTGGTGTTCAACATGGTGCCTGCTTTTCCAATGGACGGTGGGCGTGTGCTGCGTGCTTTGCTGGCGATGGTGATGGACTACGGTAAGGCGACGCGCTGGGCGGCCACCATCGGCCAAGGGCTGGCGGCTGTGGTGGTGATGGTGATGCTGCTAAGCGGCACGTTTCAGCCGTTTCTGCTGTTGATTGCTTTTTTTATCTTCATGGCAGCAGGTCAGGAGGCCTCGGTGGTGACGCAACAGGAAGCCACGCGTTCGCTGCTGGTGCAGGATGCCATGCAGACGGAGTTTCACGCGTTGCCACCTGGGGCGGAGCTGAGATTGGCGGTCGACCACCTTTTGGCGGGCACGCAGCAGGATTTTCCGGTGCTGGATTTTCATGGCGGCATGCAGGGGATGCTGAGCCGGACGCGCTTGATCGCTGCACTCGCGGAACATGGGCCGGGTCACTCCGTGCAGGCGGTGATGGAGCCGTGTGATCAGTCAGTTTTTCCGATGACACCGCTCACAGAGGCGATGGACGTCCTGCGCGCAATGGGGTGCCCAGCGGTGCCTGTGGTGGATCCTGTGTCTGGCCGCTTGGTCGGTCTGTTGACGGGGGAGAACGTGGGTGAGGTGCTGATGGTGCGGGCGGCTTTGAAGCAGGCGGGTTTGGCGCCGCAGCAATAACGCTGTGCCACTGCGAGGGGTGAGCGTTGCGGGCCTGGTCAAGGCATCACTTTGCAAGCGCCCTTGCGGCAGCTTTTTGAAAGGCTTCGCGAACGGGGCTGGCGTCGCTGTTTGGAAAGTTCGCACGCTGCACCATCAGCACGTAGATGACTTCCTTTTGGGGATCTATCCATGCCTGCGTGCCCCAGGCACCGCCGTGGCCAAAGGTGCCGGGAGAGAGCCTTTCTGCGAGACCTGAATGCGGCTGTTTGAGCACGCAGGTGCCGATGCCCCAGCCGTAGTTTTGGCCATGATTGCCGAACTCTTCGCGCTGAAAGAATCCGCAGGGCAAAGCGCCCGTGTGGACTGAGGACAGCATTTTCACGGCCTCGGGGCTAAGAATGCGGCGGCCATCAAGCGTGCCGCCATTGAGCAGCATTCGGCAAAACCGGGTGTAGTCCAACGCGCAAGAATAGAGACCGCCATTGCCGAGAGGTGGATGATGGCGCTGGCCATAGCCAACACGCGGTGGCGCGGCTTCGAGCCTGCCGGTTTCTTTGTTTTTCGCGTAACCGGTGGCCACCTGTGCCCACTGCGCCTCGGTGGGGTAGAAGGTGGTGTTGGTCATGCCAAGTGGGTCGAAGAGACGTTTCTGCAAAAACTGGTCGAAGGACAGGCCGCTGACCACTTCGACAACGCGCGCCGCGGCATTGATGCCGGATTGGCAGTACTTCCACTGCGCCCCCGGTTCGAACTGCATCGGCGTGGCAATCCAAATCGGCACAAGATCGG
>JBIIUD010000623.1:0-2934 GCA_044340175.1 Verrucomicrobiaceae bacterium | reverse complement strand
GTATTTGGACATCGGCCGCCCTATTTATCTTATGGCTGTCGGGCGCTGGGTTGGCCATATCTTGGAAGACCTTGTCTGAATCGACGACGCGGCGGAGATGGTTTGCCGGAATAGCTGTCATTGTGACTGCGGTGGGTTTATTAGCGGTCATGCGTTATCAGCAGTATCCCTCTTGGACCACGCATGTGGCGGCATGGGTGGCCATGCCCGGCTTGGTGCTGCTGATTGCGGGAGGGCGGCATTTCAAATTGGCCGGAGCTTCTAAGCGAGTGAGGTCCGTGTGTGTATGGCTGGGCCTTTTTAGCTACCCGTGTTACATCTTGCACTATCAAATGTTGCTTCTGTTGGATCACTTTGCCGAGCCCTCGCTGCCTCATTTTCTAGTGACGCAACCTTTGCTCAGAGCCGTCATTGGCATCATCGTTATCCTGCCACTACTGATGGTCATCGGGCCTGCTCTGGAGAAGTTCTTTATGAGGTGGCGTTCGCACTTTCTGCGCAGTTACGGGACACGCTCCCTGGTTGTTGAATCATGAGTTTATTTGACGCAAACGTTTCCGCTTGGCTGGGTCAGGCAGACTATTCGGACAGAGACGTCACGAGCAGGCAAGTGGCCGAGGCCATTGATGCACTACGGTTGCCGCAAGACTTTATTCGCCGTGGGGATCACGTGGTATTAAAACCCAACTGGGTTAAGGAGCATGATGAACGCTATCCAGGCCCGAATCAGTGGGAGCACGTGGTGACACATCCAGATGTGATTGAAGCGGTCATTCAATGGGTGGCGCCGCGGCTTCTTGGCTCGGGCCGAATCACCGTTTGCGACGCTCCACAAACGGACTCTTCATTTGCGACTCTGCGACGTTATTGCAGCCTTGATGAGGTGATGGAAAGGTGCCGCCAGCGGTGGCCTGATTTGACCATTGGTTTGTTGGATTTGCGCCCAGAGGAGTGGCATGCGGAAGACGGGGTCACTGTTTCCAAAACCACGCTGCCTGGAGATCCCCTGGGTTCGACTCATGCGCGTTTGAATGAGAGCAGTGAGTTTGTTGGGTTTCATGGCTTGGGGCAGCTGTACGGTGCCAGCTACAACATGGCTGAAACCAATCAGCACCATCGTGACACTCTACATGAATACATGCTCTGCCGCACACCGATGGATGCGGATGTGCTTATCAACATCCCCAAGTTGAAGTGTCACAAAAAGGTGGGCATGACCTGTGCGCTAAAGAACCTCGTCGGTATCAATGCCAATAAGAACTGGTTGCCACATCACACTGAGGGTACGCCTGACCAGGGTGGAGATCAGTTCCCAAAGGCCACGCTCAAGGCCAAACTGGAGCATTCTTGGATGGGCAAAATCAAACGGCTTTTGTTTGGTAGGAATCTGCTGAGCAAACTTTTTGTTCCCGTGAAAAAAGTGGGTCGATTCATTTTTGGCGACACCCAAAAGGTGGTGCGCAGCGGCAACTGGTATGGCAACGACACCTGCTGGCGAATGGTGGTGGATCTGAACAAATGCCTGTTTTACTTCGACGGTGGGGGGCGTCCCCGGAGTAAGCCTATGCGCTATCTTGCCGTGGTGGACGGGATTGTGGGGGGCGAGGGAAACGGACCAATGGCACCTGACCCCAAACCTTGTGGGATCATCGTCGCTGGTGCGAATCCCTTGGCGGTGGACAGTGTGTGCTGCGCGCTGATGGGCTTTGACTGGAGTCAGCTTCGGCTTTTATCCGGAGCTTTCCAGGTGAGGGAGAAACCCATCGCTAACTTCAACCACTCCGATATTGCGGTCCATTCGAACCAAGAGACCCTGTGCAAACCTTTGAGTGAATTCACCGCTGCTGACAGCTTCCATTTTAAGCCGCACTTTGGCTGGGTGGGTGCCATTGAATTAAAATAATGTCACTCGAAGACAGACTTTATCCGCTGCTCAATCTTTATGAAGCAGCACCGCAGCCGCTCAAGACTTTGGCGGGACGTGCCTACCGCCTTTTGCCCACGGCATGGCGTCAGGGGCGGGGCTTTGAGGTGTTTGCTAGGGAAGCGGTCGAATCAGAAAATTGGGATGAGGCTTTTCGTTCTCAGTATCAGACCGCAGCGGTCAGGTACTCCCTGCTTGCGGCAGCGCGCACGCCATTTTATGCGCAACGTTTCAAGGAGAGGAATCTGGAACCCGAACGGTTTGAGTCATTGGAGCAACTTGCCGACTATCCACTGCTGACGAAGGCTGAGATGCTCAGTCAGCGCGAGGAAATGGTGAACCCAGAGGTGGCTGAACGTCAACGTCTCTATTTGACCACGGGTGGCTCAAGTGGAGTGCCGGTGGGGTTTTACCTGCAACGCGGTGTGAGTCGGCCAAAAGAGCAAGCCTATTTGGAGGCGCAATGGCGGCGTCGAGGCTACCGACCCGGCGAGCCTACCGCCGTGATTCGAGGGGCTGTGACCAGTCGCCGCGCTGATGGTGGGATCAGTTACCGTGATGCGACTCGCAATTGGCTGATCTTGTCTTCCTATCATCTCACGCCACAGCGCCTGCCGGAGTACTTGTCCGCCCTGAACCGTTTCAAGCCCAAGCATCTGCATGCTTATCCTAGTGCGGCCCTGATGTTAGCACAACTCATGCAGGATCAAGGGGTCAAGCTAGAGTTCTCGCTCACGTCACTTCTCTGTGGTTCCGAAAAATTGAGTCCTGAATCGCAGGCCCTGTTGGAACGACATTTCCAAGCTCCCGTGTTTCATTGGTATGGTCACAGTGAGCGTGTGGTCCTTGCTGGCCAAGGAAAGACTTCCAATCATTTGTACTTTTGGCCGGGGTATGGCTATGTGGAGTTCGGAGTGCCTACTGCGGATGGTTTTTGCGAGGTCATTGGCACCTCTTTTCACAACCATGTCATGCCATTGATCCGCTACCGAACCGGGGATTTTGTGAAG
>JBIIUD010000622.1:0-2939 GCA_044340175.1 Verrucomicrobiaceae bacterium | reverse complement strand
CATGGTTGCGGAAGCTCCATTCATGAGCGTCACGCATGCCTTTCACGGTCACTTTGGTGGTGGCTGTTGCGCCGTCCATGGCCACTGCGGTGATGGTCACTTCACCATCCTTCACCGGCACAATGACGCCCGCGCCATCAATGCGTGCGACTTCTGCATTGGATGAACGCAGCGTTACTTTTTCAGCGCCCGCTGCATAGCCTTCATCCATCCGAACCGCTAAAACACCGTGCCGAGCCTCGGTGCCGTCCAGGGTGATTTGCTCTGGCAATAGCTTCAACTCAGCCGCTTCCACACTGGCAAGTGAAACAGCAATGACCAAGCCGTGAATCCAATGCAGCCCCACGATTTTTCCCAGGGCTGAAGGGCGGGCGGCGAACTGATCCCGATGGGCAATCATCTTCTTCATGCGAACAATTCTTTGACGGCTTCTGATCCGAAATCGGTGAGGGGGAAGGGACGTCCGGCAGGGCCGGGAAGATGGCTGTGCGCATCCAAGCCGAGGCTGTGGAAAATGGTGGCCACCACATCACCCGGGGTCACGGGACGCTCAGCGGGGAAGCCGCCGACAGGATCACTTTTACCGATCACGCGACCTCCTTTGACGCCACCGCCGGCGAATGACACGGTGAAGCACTGAGGCCAGTGGTCGCGCCCACCTGCCGGATTCACCTTGGGCGTGCGTCCAAACTCACAAAGTCCTGTCACCAGTGTGTCTTCAAGCATGCCGCGCTGGTCCAAATCCTCGATCAAAGCCGAGTAGGCTTGGTCATACATGGGCGCGACTTGATCCTTCATCTGAGGCACATCAATGAATGGCTTTGAACCGTGAATATCCCACGACAACTCGTTGAAGACAGTCAGGAAGGTGTTCACGGTCACAAAACGGACCCCGTTTTCCACCAAGCGACGAGCTAGCAGCATGCACTGACCAACGCGGTTCATGCCATAACGCTCACGCACCTTCTTTGGCTCCTTGGAGAGATCAAAAGCGGTCCGTGCTTGCGGGCTGGTCATGATGCGGTAGGCCGACTGGAAATTGTCGTCATAGAGCCGGGCGTCCTCGCTGGATTCGAACTGCCGCATGGTTTGTTCGATGATTTCACGCATGCCCCTGCGCCGATCCAGGCGGGCAGCGCCTATTTGGTCGGGCGGCAGGAGATCGGGCACATTGAAGTTTTCTGCGGAGGGATCTGCCATCAGAGCGAAGGGATCAAACGCCTTCCCGAGGAAGCCACCGGCTTGGCCATTGGGCAGGTTGCCGCCGCCGCGTCCCATCAGTTCTGGCAGCACCACGAAGGGTGGCAAATCCGAACGCTGACGCATCAGGTAGCTGGCCACGGAGCCCGCGTGCGGGGTGTTGATGCCACCGGTAAAGCGGCGACCGGTTTGCATGATCTGCCAGCCCGCATCATGAACAGCGGCACCATCGTGATGGCAGGAGCGGATGAGGGAAAACTTATCTGCGATCTTGGCATGCAGAGGAAGGATCTCCGAGATATCGATATCTGGGGATTTGGTGCGGATGGGTTTGAATGGGCCGCGCACCTCACTTGGTGCATCGGGTTTCATGTCCCAGAGATCGATGTGACTCGGGCCACCCAAATTGAAAATCATGATGCAGGAGCGCTGGTCGTGGCCAGCTTTGACCGCGCCTGCTTGTTTGGCACTCAGATACTGCGGTAGCGAAAGCCCGGCGGCGCTTAGCACACCGAGTTGGAGAAACTCACGGCGCTTCAGGTGGCTACCGCCGCAGAGATTGGCACGTTGGTTGGCTAAAAAATCAAACATGATCTTGGGGGTAAGAGGTCAGGCGCGCACCTGCTGAAAGGGAGCTGATCCTGACGAAGGGACCAGGCAACGAGACGCGCATGGAAAGAATACGACTGCGTTGTCCGCCTGCTATCTCTTTTCGTTGGCGGGTAAGGAGCTGTGGTTTGGATTATCCGCTCACTCTATGAAGCGAGTGGCGAAATCCGATCCTAGAGTCACAGCGGCAGGGTTTGCCGCGCCTGGAAAGAAAGGGGGTTCCTCACTTCGCGGCCACTCCTTCGGCCAGGACTCGGATGCGAATGGGCTGGGAGATGATGATGTCAACGGTGTCTGTTGGTGCAGCGGCAGTGGCAATGGCTTTCATTCGGCTGCTGGCGGCGGTCATGCTGGCCTCAGCCTGCTTCTGCTTTTCAGCGGCAAGCTTTGCGGCTTCCGCATCTGTGGCAGCGAGTTTTTTGGCCTCGGCGGCCGCTTGAGCCAGCAGTTGTTCAGCCTTCTTTTGTTCCGCTTCAGCGAGGGGAACGGCGGCAGGATTGTAGCGGTATTTGCAGATGCCGAGGCTTTGCAGCGCGATGGTGTAGTCGCCAGCAGGTGGCTTCAGGGCTGCTAGGTCGATTTCGACAACGTGGTCAGTGGCTTTGATCGGGATCTCAAATTCCTTGAGGGCGGAGAAGCCTTCGCCATAAACCTTGACCCTGATGGAAGTGCCGTTGAATTCGTTGCGCCACGTCAGTTTCAGGGGGACCTTCAACAAGGTGCCCACTTTGGCTTCATAAACCTTGTCCTCGGCAGGGGCAATGCTGACGGGGGCTGGCTCGGAATTCGTGACTGACACGGGGACATCGGCCATGAGGCGAGGGGCTGGGATTTCACCCTTGGCATCTTTCACTGGCCACTCCATGCTCGCCATACGAACTGGGCGGGTGACCTGAACGCCATTGATGGTGGTCGTCCCGGTTAGAGTGGCTAGTGAGAAGTCCGGTTTGGCATCTGTGGCGGCGGTGAGAATGAGGTGGCCATAAGGTTTGCCTTTGGCGATCTTCAATCCGGTGGCGGTGACCCCAGCGGGGAGTCCTGCCATGCCAATCTCAATCGCTTCATCAAATCCATCGCGGCGTTGGACCACGACTTCAAAGGCTCGGGATTCTCCGGCGCGCAGTGCCATG
>JBIIUD010000621.1:0-2946 GCA_044340175.1 Verrucomicrobiaceae bacterium | reverse complement strand
TCCCGCTGCCATGAGGGCGGACTCGGCCTTGTTCGAGACCGCGCCCATACCGAACCGGGGGCCTTTGATACGGTGCCGACTTCAGGCCTCTTCGCCCTCGCCACCGCTGCAGCAGCCTCCCCTGCGCTGAGCATTGTCAGCCGAGAAAAAGCCTTGAAATTGGTCAACGACATTCACCTCCAAGTCGCTGCACTGCCCTCTCCACTGGGTCTGCTTCCCCACTTCATCCGCCATATGGGAGGTCGCTACCAGATCCATCCCGGCACGGAATACAGCACGATCGATACCGCTATTTATTATCAGTCCATGCTGCTCGCGGCGGACCTGTTGAATGATGCGGCCCTCAAGGCGGACCTGCTCGCTAAAATCCGAAAAATGGCCTTCGATCAATTGATGCTTCCAGATGGCACTGTCACCCATGGGTTGCTTGCTGACGGTGTCACACTCCTTCCCCACGGATGGGACGACTGGGGCGGCGAAACGGCGCTCATCGTACTTCAGCGCCACCTCGCCAATCCTGCAGCTACCACTCTCAAGTTGACCATTGATCACCCCGGACGTCCTTGGCAGGGCACTGGCTTCATCGCGGAACTGCAAAGCCTGTTTTATCCTGACTTTGATTCTGAACAGCCTGACACCCTTTCCGCCACCAACTGGAAGCTTGCCCGCACTCGCCACCTGCAGGAGCAGCAGACTTACATTTCCCGGAATTGGCGCGGCACCTTGGCCCATGAGCTTGGACTCTACGGTCTCTCCGCAGGCGAAAATGAAACGGGCAACGCCTACCGTGTCAACGGCACCGCTCTGCCCGGTCTGAACCTCATTCATCCTCATTATTTTCTGATGAGCGCACGTCTCCATGAGCGTCCCGAGGAAATCCTCAGCCTGATCGGAGATCTTAGGCGCGTTGGCTTTTTTCCGCCTTGTGGCCTTGTCGAAAACGTCACGGTCACTGGCAGTTCCTACCTCCCGATGATTGGCTCCCTGAACGCAGGCTTTGAGGCCTTGGCCGCCTACCATCTCCTGTGTCAGTTGCGGCATCAGCCCAACCAAATTTATCAGGCCGCGCAAGACTCACCCGAGATCAGGTCTGCCATCCGCAGCCTGTATCCGACCTCGGCAAACTCCGGCAACTAAATTTTCAGCCCCTCGCCATCTTGCCTTTGAACAGCAAGAACACTCCTGCGAGAACTGCAATCACCACAATCGGCACCCGGACCTGCCAACTCATCGGCTTGCTGAAAGCCACATTAAAACCTTTGTGATCGACTGCGGTGCTGACTCCCTTTTTGAGACTGGTCTCAAAGGCCCATTCCTTGCCCAACTTCAGCGTCCCCTCACTTGCATAGAGCGATACCGCCCCTGCTGTGGACCTTAAGCCAATCTGGCCCGCCGTTTTTAACCCTAGGGCCACTTGATCGTCATGAGAAAGACTGCGACCCCACAAGGAGAGGGCAATTCCAATAATCAATAAGGCTTTTCCCATAAGGCGATATTTAGAGGAGTGGTTTTTGTTTTTCCCAGAGTTCGGACATCCGAGTAGAGGGAAGGTCAAAATCGTCCCAAGTCAACGGTTGATCCATCAAAACAGAGCGCTTGAGCACAGGCCGTTCGGGGCTGCCCTCAACATCCAAGACCCCCTGCGGTACAAGATTTGCGGCGTCTGCGGGCTTGGCCTCCATGATAAGCCCATAAACTTCGTTGCTTCCGATCGCATGTTCGATTCGGTCACCCGCTCTGAGATCCTTTTTTGCATAGGCAAAGCAGTCCGTGACCCGTCCCTGACGCATCGTGCAGACGGCCTTGCCATAAAGCGCCGCCAAAGCCACCGCCCTGGGTGTCTCCAAATGGCACAAATGATAGGGCCTCAGAAACAAATAATAGGGGTGCTTGTTTGTGACCTTGTAATAATTCAGATAACCCTGCTGAAATTCGTTCTCGCAGCGCGCCACCACATACACACCGCCCCCGTGCTGCTTGGCCCCTAGAATATAATCCACGCGACCCTGTTCGCCATAACTGTCGAAGTCGAACAAATTCACCACATCTTCCGCTTTGTCAGCACGCGGGCCTTCCATGCCTGGCACCTTGGGCGTCAATCCGTATTCGTTGGCTATGATGGACATCTCAATATTGAGTTTTGACCCATCAGTGTAAGCCAAACATTGCACAGGACTCAGCCCCAATTTCTTGGCAATTTCTACAGTTCCCTCCAAATCCCGATGCCTCTCAAGGAAACCCTTCATGTTTCCTGCCTGCACGATGTCAAAACCCCACATCTCAATCTCTTCCATCATTCGCGCCAAAACCCCGTGTTGGTCGCCGCCGTCGCTGGTTACCACAACACCCTGACGGGCGGCAGCGTCCCTGAGCAGATAGCCGAGAATGGCATCCACTTCTGCGTTCATCAGCACACAGTGCGCCTTTCGCTCCACCGCCGCCAAACAGTACTCGTAAGCCGCCACGATCGAGTTCGTCGCCTCTACGAACACATCGCACGGTATCTTCTCATCGCGCAAAGCGCCCAGAGCATCCGTCACCACCCGCGTGGGTTTTCCATAGACTTCGGCGCCCTTTTTCGCCGCCTGTTCATTCACATCCGCCACAAAGGAAAGTCTCATCCCTGGCGTACGCCCGATCTGATAAGCTATCCCCAAACCCATGGCACCCAACCCAACGAGCCCTACCTGAATGGGACGATTTTCCTTTTCCCTCGCCTTTAGTTCCCTTAGCATATTACGAATATTTTAACTGTTACTGTATTGCTATGCAATATCAATCGCAGCTTAATGATAGAAAGAACCAAAGACAAGTCCCCTGCAAAGGCTAATTTACCACCCCGTTCGCCACCTAGTCGGTCGCGTTTGTGTCGAGTAAATTTTTAGGCCAAAATCTCCTTCACCACGTGCCCGTGAACATCTGTCAGCCGAAAATCCCGCCCCCCTT
>JBIIUD010000620.1:0-2948 GCA_044340175.1 Verrucomicrobiaceae bacterium | reverse complement strand
GGGAGGTGAAGGTGAGGTTCAGTCGCTGGTACAACAAGCGGCACGAGCGGAAGGGGACGCTGTGGATGGGGCCGTTTAAGAGTGTGCTGGTGGAAGGATCGAGGGGGCAAGATGCAAGTGCGAAGAATCAGGCGGATGCGTTGAAGGTGATGGCGGCGTACATTGATTTGAATCCGGTGCGGGCAGGTTTGGTAGCGGGGGCGGAGGAGTATCGGTGGAGCGGGTGGGGAGAGGCGCTGATGGGGGAGAAGGAGGCGGTGGCGGGTTTGTGTGATGTGGTGGGGTGCGGGGTGAGTCAGTGGGAGAGTCGGGGCAAAGGGGCGTACGGGATGTGGGTGGGGGAGCGGCGGAGTGAGGACGAGGATGCGATGGGGAAGGGGAGTTTGTTGAGGCGAGTGAGGGCGTTTAGTGCGGGGGTGGCGATTGGGAGTGCGGGGTTTGTGGAGGCGGTGTTTGGTGACAGGAGGGACTTGTTTGGAGCGAAGCGGAAGGCTGGTGCGCGACCAGTGGATGGAGGTGGTGGGTTGCTCTTGGAGACGATCTGTGCTCTTCGAGCTCTGCGGTCATAGTTCTTGCCGTCCATTGTCGAGCTTCGAGCTTTGAAGAGCAGCGGTTATGTTGGAACCGTTGAAAATCGCGGGTTGCGATGGGTGGGGGGAGGGCTATCATGAGTACGTGATGCGAGTTTTTCTGAGCAGTTCTGTCTTTTTCAAGTCTCTGAGTCTGATGGCATTGATACTGGGCGCGAGTGGGGTGCTAGTGTGCGCGCAATCAAGCGTGATGGTGGTGGATTCCTACAACAAGAAGATCCATGTGGCCTCCAATGCGAACGCCAAACGACCTGTGGGTGGACTGGCAAAGATGGTCACCGGTATGGTGGCGCTGGACTGGGCGGCGGCCTCGGGTGTCGGTGTGAATGTGATGGCTCCCGTGCCTGCCTACGCGCCTCAGATCGCTGGATTGCAAACGCTTGATCTTCAGCCAGGCGACAAGCTGACACTGCGGGATCTGATCTATGCGGCGATGATGAGCAGCGACAATGTGGCTGCGATCACATTGGGTGATTTTGTGGGCAGAGATCATTTGTCTCGCTTGGGTCGCGGAGGCGATCCGCTGGCCGAGTTTGTGCGTCAGATGAATCAGTTGGCCATGCGTGAGGGCTGCAAGAACACTCGATTCACCAATCCCCATGGAATGGAGAATACCCGGGTGGCACCGCACAGCACGGCGGCAGACATGGCGCGGTTGGCTCTGTATGCGGCGGCGCGTCCTGCGATGCGCTTTTATACGAATCAGTCCTCAAGAGACATCGCTGTGTATCGAGGTGGGCAAAAGCTGATGGTGACAGTGACCAACAATAATCCGTTGCTAGGTTCTGATAGGATCGACGGCATCAAGGCAGCGAGTACACCGAGCTCTGGCGGTTGCGTGGTGGTCTCGGCGGAAAAAGCGCCGTCAGTTTATCAGCAGGCGGATGGTGCCAGTGTGATTTACCGTCACCGACTGGTGGTGGTGGTGATCGGGTCAGGCAATCCTTTCGGCGAGGCCCGCGGGCTGCTTCAGCAGGGCTGGGCGGTGTATGACCAGTGGTTGAATGCTGGACGCCCTGTCACGGATGCCCGCCAGCTGCTGTCCGGTTTCTGATCTGATCTCCCTCAGACGTGCCCTCAAGGTCATGCGATTAAGCGGAGCGTGGTTGCGTCTGAGTCTTTGATTTCACCCCTAAAATAATCCAACACAAACACATGCGAATCGGTATCTTGAACAGTGGCGGGGACTGCCCCGGATTGAATGCGGTCATTCATGGCGTCGTCGGAGCGGCAACGAATTTGGGCTGGGAAGTCGTGGGTTTTCGGGATGGCTTCGAGGGGCTGCTGCCACCGGGAGATTACATGATGCTGGATGTGGAAAAGACCATCGGCATCATGAAGCTAGGGGGGACGATCCTGGGCACGACCAACAAGGGTCACTTCGTGGCCAAGATCGGTGAAGGGGATGTGGCGGAGGTGCCGAAGGAGATTGTGGAAAAGGCCAAGACAACGCTCAAGCACCTGGAGATCGGCGCGCTGATCGTGGTCGGGGGTGATGGCAGTTTGACGACAGGGTTGCAACTTTATCGCATGGGCATCCCGGTCATTGGCGTGCCGAAGACGATCGACAATGACATCCAGGCCACGGCGATGACCTTCGGGTTTGACTCAGCGGTGGCCACCGTCGTGGATGCGCTGGATCGCCTGCATACCACGGCAGAAAGTCACAAGCGGGTGATCGTGCTGGAGGTGATGGGGCGTCATGCGGGTTGGATCGCCCTTTTCGGCGGCATGGCCGGTGGTGCGGACGTGATCTTGCTGCCAGAGATTCCGTTTCATATGGAGCACGTGGCACGGGCGGTGAGAGCGCGGGATGCCAAGGGGTTGCACAGCACGCTGATCGTGGTGGCGGAGGGCGCGCGCCTGGAGACGGGCGAGTTGGTGAAAAAAGAGGCGACAGGCTGCACGGGCGAGGATCGTCTCGGCGGCATTGGCGATTATGTGGCGCGTGAGGTGGAGAAACTGACGGGCAAAGAAACGCGTGCCTGCACCCTGGGGCATTTGCAACGCGGCGGCGCACCAACGGCTTTGGATCGCATCCTGGGCGTGCGCTTTGGCACGAAGGCCGTGCACCTGATTGAGGAAGGCAAGTTCGGCCGGATGGTCAGTTATCAGCAGTATCAAGTGGGAGACGTTTCCATTGAGGAAGCCGTCAACCAACTGCGCCTAGTGACGGAAGACAGCGAGATCGTCCGGGCCGCCCGCAGCGTGGGGACATGTTTCGGGGACGCGTGAAGAGTCGCTTCAGAGCGGCTCCCGCCCGGTGGCTTCGATGAACTGTTGGCGTAGGCTGTCATAGGCCTCCTGCCACTGGTCAACGACCTGCTGGTACTCGACGAGTTGTTTCTCAAGCAACTG
>JBIIUD010000619.1:0-2959 GCA_044340175.1 Verrucomicrobiaceae bacterium | reverse complement strand
TTGGTCGGGAACTGCATCAAAAACTCAAGCAACCCGTAGGCCTTATCAACTCCTCCTGGGGTGGCACCGCCGTCGAAGCCTGGGCTAGCGAGGAAGCTCAATCGAAACTTCCTCACTACGCCACCATCATGGCACCGTGGCAAGAGGTCACAGCGAAGCCCTACGACGAAGCCAAAGCCCAGGCGGAGTATCAAGTCAGTCTCGCCAAGTGGAGAGAAGCCTCGGCTAGAGCCAAAGCCGAGAAGAAGACCGCTTCGCGTGCCCCGAAAGCACCCGTCAATCCGCGACTTGAACCGAACCACCCCGCCAATCTCTTCAACGGCATGATTGCGCCGCTTATCCCGTATGCGTTTCGCGGTGCCATCTGGTATCAAGGCGAGAGCAATGCCAGCAAACCCTTCGCCCACCTCTATGGTCTGCAATTAAAAACCTTGATCGAAGACTGGCGCGCCCGATGGGGCCATGAGTTCCCCTTTGCCTGGGTGCAATTGCCTGACTTCAAAGCACCCCAGCAGGCACCCGTTGAGCTTTATCAAAGCTGGCCCATCATTCGCGAGCAGATGCTGCGCACC
Organism: Verrucomicrobiaceae bacterium; assembly: GCA_044340175.1. GTDB lineage: Bacteria > Verrucomicrobiota > Verrucomicrobiia > Verrucomicrobiales > Verrucomicrobiaceae > JAGRPD01. The sequence continues at coordinate 2,387 of JBIIUD010000619.1, read as the reverse complement.
CTCAGCCTGCCCAAGACCGGCATGGCGGTCACGCTGGGTCTCGGCGAGGAAAGGGACATCCATCCCAAGAACAAACAAGGCGTCGGCAAGCGTCTCTCGCTCTGGGCGCTGGGTGAGGTCTATGGCCAAAAAGTCGCTGCCACTTCCGGGCCTCTTTTGAAAAGCCACATCATCAAAGGCAACACTGTCACCCTTGCCTTTGATCACCTCGGCGAGGGCCTGCTCAACAAAGACGGTGGCGATGAACTGAAAGGCTTTGCCATCGCCGGTGCTGACCAACGCTTCGTCAATGCGCGCGCCCGACTTGTGGGGGATCGCGTCGTTGTCGCCTCGCCCGACATCAAAGAGCCAGTCGCGGTGCGCTACGCGTGGGCGGACAATCCCGTTTGGTCACTGGAGAACAGCGCCGGACTGCCCGCCTCACCGTTCCGCACCGACGACTGGGAGGTTGACCTTAAACTGCCCGCCATCATCTCCGACCACATGGTCATCCAGGCGGAGCAGCCCTTTGACATTTGGGGTTGGACCAAACCTGGCGAGACCGTCACCGTCACCCTCGCTGATCAAACCGCCACCACCACGGCTGTGTCCGATGGTTCCTGGCGTGTCCGTCTTGGCAAACTGCCTGCCAGCGGAAAACCTCAGCAGCTCACGGTCAAAGGCCGCACCACCCACACGGTGAATGATGTGCTGGTTGGTGAAGTCTGGCTCGCCTCTGGGCAGTCTAACATGGCGTTTCAGTTCAATCGCGGCGAATACCCTGCTGCCGAGACCGCCGCTGCCGCGCTGCCACAAATCCGGATGTTCACCGTCAGACAAAAGGCCACCCGCCTCCCGCAGTCCGACGGCGAGGGCGAGTGGGTCATCGCTTCACCCGAGAGCGTGCAAAACTTCTCCGCCGTCGCTTGGTTCTTTGGCAAAGACCTGCATCAAAAACTCAAAACTCCCGTTGGCATGATCAACTCCTCCTGGGGTGGCACCGACATCGCCGCATGGACCAGCGAGGAGGTGCAGCTCAAAGTCCCAGCCCTCAGAAACAACATCGATGGCTGGGTCAAAAAAGCCGCAGCGTACGATGACGTCGCCGCCAAAACCGCGCACGCCGAACGCGTCGCCACCTGGAAAGTGGCCACGGAAAAAGCCAAAGCGGAGGGCAAGCCCGTCCCACGTGGACCGCGTTTTGAACCGCATCCTGATGTCTATCAAAATCGCCCTGCCAATCTCTACAACGGCATGATCGCCCCGATCATTCCTTATGCCCTGCGTGGAGCCATCTGGTATCAGGGCGAGCACAACTGCGCCACCTTAGAGAAGGCCAACCTCTACGCCACCCAGCTTCCGCTGTTGATCCAAGACTGGCGCGCCAAGTGGCGCAGCAACTTCTCCTTCGCCTGGGTGCAACTGCCCGGCTACGCCCCTGCCAGCTTCCGCCCACTGGTGCGCGAAGCCATGATGAAAGCCCTGAGCGTGCCGAACACCGGCATGGCCATCACCGTCGATGTTGGCGAGGCGGATGACAACCATCCCAAAGACAAAAAGTCCGTCGGTGAGCGGCTTTCCCTTTGGGCTCAGGCCCGCGTCTATCGCCAAAAGATCCCGGCCTACTCCGGCCCGATTCTTTCTGGCCATGAAATCAAAGGCAACGAAGTCGTGCTCAAGTTCGACCATGCTCAGAGCGGCCTGAAAGCCCGTGGTGAAACGTTGAATGGCTTTGTCATCGCCGGTGCCGACCAGCAATGGAAACCGGCCACTGCCAAGATTGTGGGTCATGAAGTGATGGTTTCACACCCTGACATCGGAGCACCCGTTGCCGTTCGCTATGGTTGGGCCAGCAACCCGGATGGCAACCTTTTCAACGCCGCCGGTTTGCCCGCCTCCCCCTTCCGCACCGACACCTGGGAGCCCACGGCGCAGTGATCGAAATGGGAGTCACTATAGCCGGCGGGCTGTGAGCCGTAGAGGAAACCGTGAGTTTTCCTCGCTCCGAGGGCCATCGTGGATCATAACTCGCCGCGTAGAGGAAAACGTGAGTTTTCCTTGCTCCGAAGGCCAAGTGGCTCCTCGTTCGCTCACCAGGCTCTTCTCGCTCCGCGGAGAAGACTCACGTCTTCTGCTACGAGTTTGGGAAAAGTGAACGACTTGCTTCAGGCGGCCATGGTGGATCGTAGCTCGCCGCGTAGAGGAAAACGTGAGTTTTCCTTGCTCCGAAGGCCAAGTGGCTCCTCGTTCGCTCACCAGGCTCTTATCGCTGCGCGGAGAAGACTCACGTCTTCTGCTACGAGTTCATGAAAAGCGAACGACTTGCTTCAGGCGGCCATGGTGGATCGTAGCTCGCCGCGTAGAGGAAAACGTGAGTTTTCCTTGCTCCGAAGGCCTTGCGGCTCCTC
>JBIIUD010000618.1:0-2963 GCA_044340175.1 Verrucomicrobiaceae bacterium | reverse complement strand
CCTGGCCCTCTTCACCCTGCCCGCTGCGGCACAGCTTGCGGTTTACAAACTCGACTTTGAACCTACCGGCGAGAGCATCAACTACCGCTCTTATCAATCTGGCTACTACATTGCCCCGATGACCGGCGGCACCGGCAGCCTCGTACTCATGCTGACCACGGGCGGCGTGAAGCAATACTTCACGTATACCAACTTCGGAGAACTGTTCGTTGCGGTCAAAGGTGCCGACCGCAAAGTCGTTTTTACCGCCACCGCCGCCAACACGGTTTCGACCACCACCTTCTATGCCATCGGCACCGCCAACGATCGCGTCACCGTGAAAACGCGCGCCGCAGAAAGTCAGGTTTATGTGGCCAATAAACTCACCGGCTACTCCGTTAGCGCGGACAGTGAGCGCGACCTTCCTTTTTCCTCAGCAGGCTCCAGCGATGTCGGTGTGGCAGGCGCCGCGTTTCTGACCGCTTCGTTTGACGAAGGGCGCAGTACTGCCGCCAATCGCGAGAACCGCACCCTGGCCGCAGAGGTCACAGAGATCGAGACTTTCCTGAACTCCAAAGGCTACATCAATGGCCTCGCCACCGCACCCGGTGGTGGTGGCGGCACTGGAACAGGAACCGGCGGCACCGGCGGAAGGTAAGTCTCTCAGCAAAAGCTCAGTCACCTTCGTCCATATCGGGCGTGTGAAGGTCCACGCCATGCAACTTCTCCACTTCATCAGGCGTCGTTAACACCCGATACACACACCACCCAAAGAGCAGTGTCACCGTGCTCACTGAGAGCAGCATCACAAGAAATCCAGCCGTACTCATCAATTTCGTTTTGGTTCTAGTAGGTCCAAATCAATCACGCGTCATGTTTGTTCAACCCAACTTGTGCGCGAGCATAAGCACGACTCCGGGCCGTGATTAAGCCAAAGAAAACAAATAAAACCAGCACCATCACCATGCTGATCTGAGCCGCCAAGTTCGGCGCCACCGACTGCCCCGCTTTACTGCCACCAATCAGGTCTAACACATTCCCCGACAAATCCCCAAACGACATCGTCACAAAGCTGAACCCAAAAACATCGGTCATCACCGTGCACCCAAAGATCGTCAGAAGGAAAACCGGGCACACCCACTTCATGATGAACCCAAACACCGCAGGCACCTTCAGCGTTGACCCGTAGTGCATCTCCTTGAAGCCCCGCTCAATCCCCCAGTGCCAGCCAAACACGATGATCTGTATCGTCGCCAGCACAAACAGCAGGAAGCTTCCCACCCAAGTATCCAGCGTCCCTAGCGCCTTCAAGTCGGTCGTGAAATACATCACCAACCCCGACCCAAACGTCGTGATCAAACCCAGCAGCGCCACCGACACCTTACGGCCCACATTCAAACTCTCCTCCAAAAATGCAATCCCCGGCTGCAACATCGAAATCGAACTCGTTACCGCCGCCAGGAACAGGATGAAGAAGAATGCCCCGCCAAAAAACGCGCCAAACGGCATCTTCGCAAACACCAACGGCAGCACCGTGAAACCCAAGCCAAACGTCCCCTGTCCCGCCACCGATGCCAACCCCAAAAACGCCACTGCCGCCGGCACCGTGATCAGCCCCCCCAACGCCACCTCGCAAAACTCATTCGCACTGCTCGCCGTCAACCCACTCAACACCACATCATCCTTCTTCGTCAGGTAACTCGCATACACAATAATCACCCCGAATCCCACCGACAAACTGAAGAAGATCTGAGCAGCCGCATCCAGCCAAAGCCGTGGATTTCTCAATTGCGACCAAGCCGAAAGCTTCCTCATCTCCAGCGCCCCGCCGCTCGCCGCCACCTCCTTCTCCGCCTCCGCCAACGCCGCCGCCCCTACCACTTCCCTCGGTTTGTCCTCCGGCCCGGGCGCCGTCTTGACCACCTGCATCTTCGACGGATTCCACATGTACCCCAGCCCATTCGTCACACTGTCATGCGGCTTCGACGCATCCGGTGTCCCCAACGTCAGCACTCTCCCCAGGACAACAATCGCCAGCACAATCAGCAACGGCATCCCGAAATTGCACATCTTTTCAATCCCACCGGACAGCCCCCGATAAATCAGATAAAAGTTGAACACAAACACCAGCAACAACCACGGCAACGCTGCATCCCAGGAAAACCGCAGCGCCATCCCATCCCCAGATTGCCCGCTCATCGTCTTGAACATCGCCACCGCTTCCTCAGGCGAACTCAGCGCCACCTGCCCCGTCCAAAACTTCACCGCATACCCAAGACACCATGACTCAATGAACACATAATACATGTAAATCACCACCGGGATGATCACTCCGATGATCCCCACATACTTCGCCCATGGCTTCTGCAAAATCGCCGCGAATGCCCCAGGTGCGGAATTAAATCCCTTGCTTCCAGCGTATCGCCCCATCGCCCACTCCGCCCACCCAATCGGCAGCCCAATGATCAAAAAACTGATCGCATAAGCCAGCATGAAAGCACCTCCGCCATACTGCGCTGCCAAGCCTGGGAACCGAAGAAAATTCCCCAATCCGACAGCACTTCCCGCCACCGCCATGATCACTCCCAGCCGGGACCCCCATCGATCTACTTTTGCTCCTGATGCCATATTCTTTGAAACTAAAAAAAAACGTCCGCCGCCACAAGCCGCAAATGCCGTGCCAGCGCCACCTCCCCAAAATAAGGAGCCCAGCGCCGCCCACATCAACTGATTAAAAGCAGCCGAGTTGAATCGCCCACGGCGGTCTCAGGAGCCCGATGAATGCAAGGCGGCACCGGACAGCCGGGATACTGAACCGCAATCCGCCAAAGATTCCCCAGCCCAAATGGATAAGGCTGAGCTCCCGGCAAAGGGGCGTAGTGCAGGTCGAAACAATTTTCACTGAGAAAGGCCTGAAAGGCCACCTCATCCTTATCATCACCCTCATGCAGCTTCAAAAGGGCCGCTCGAATCTCCGGCAGGTC
>JBIIUD010000617.1:0-2972 GCA_044340175.1 Verrucomicrobiaceae bacterium | reverse complement strand
GCCCACCTCCTCGCCAAGTGCGCTGTGCAGACCTTCCACGGTTTGGTAAATCACCCGCACATCGCCGTCCCATCCGATGCCCCTCGGCTTCACCATCTGGCTGATTCGGGCGGAGATTTCTTCATCGCTGAACGGCGCGTAAAGACCTTTCACCACATTGACCATCTCCGCCGCCGGTTTCAGCAGTTCTTCCTTGGCCTGCCGATGCAGGTCATCCAGGTGATGCCAGTTCCCGCTCTCTTTGGTCAGTTCGATCGCCGCTTCAAACGCAATGAAGCGACTGATCTCCGCCATGTCGATTCCGTAGCAGTCCGGGTAGCGAATCTGGGGAGCCGTTGACATTACAATGATCCGTCGCGGCAGGGTGCGTGCCAGGATGCGCAGCAGGTTTTTCCGCAGCGTCGTTCCGCGCACAATCGAGTCATCCACCACCACCAGCGTATCCTTTTCGGTCACGACGCCATAGGTGATATCATAGACCATGGAGGCCATCGTATTGCGATCCCCCTCCTGAGAAATAAAAGTGCGGAGCTTGACGTCTTTGTGCGCGATCTTTTCCGCCCGCGGCCAGTTGCGCAGGATAAGGTCATCCACCTTGGTTTCGTCCAAGTCCCCGCTGGCCAGCATGCTCATCAGCAGGTCCTTGACGTCTGAGCGGCGTTGTTTGCGCAGGCCATCCATCAAGCCATAGTAGGCCGTCTCAGCGGTGTTGGGGATGAAACTGACCACGGTGTTTTCCAAATCTTTGTCCGTGGCCTCTAAGAACTGTGGCACCAAGGTCTCCCCCAAGCCTTTGCGCTGGGCATAGATCGTTGAGTCGTTGCCGCGCGAGAAGTAAATCCGCTCGAAGGAACAGGGTTTGAACTGGCGTGGTTCCGCAAACGCTTCGATCGACATCTTCAAACCGTCCGCTTTGACCGAAGCCAAATGCGCCGGGGGCAGTTCATGCACCTCGTCCTCGGACGCATCAAACACCGTACGAATCGCGGCACGTTCACTGGCAAACACGAACACCTCATCGTTCTCGTAGTAGAAACAGGGGCGGATGCCATTGGGGTCGCGCATGACGAACATGTCGCCGTTACCCACCGTGCCACAGATGGCATAGCCACCGTCCCAGTGCTGAGCGGAGCGCCGCACCACCTCACCCACATCCAGTTGCTCCGAGATGTGCTGGGGAATGTCTGCCCCCGTGAAGTGCTCCTTTAGCGCACGATAGATGTCCGTGTGCAATTCGTCCAAATGGAAACCGATTTCCTCCAGCACCGTCTGCGTATCCGTGCCATAGACCGGATGCTGCCCGCGCTCAATCATGAGACGATGCAGTTCGGAGGTGTTGGTCATATTGAAGTTCCCCATCACCATGAGGCTCTTGGTCGGCCAGTTGCTCCGGCGCAGATAGGGATGACAGGCGCCTTTGCCAAACGTCCCGGACGTCCCATAGCGCAGGTGCCCCATCAAGATCTGACCGCTGTAGTCGAAGTGTTCTCTGAGCAGTTCCGGGCGGAAATAGCGCTCCTCATCCTTGCGCTCGTCATTGCCAAACAGTCTGCGCATGTCCCGGACGTAGTCTTTGCGGGCCTCCTCAAACATGTCATCGAGCGCGTCCTTTTTCGAAGACCGCAGCCGGAACATGTAGGGTTGCCCCAGCGGCATATCCAGCTTGCAGCAGCCGATGCCAGTGCCGTCATGCCCTCGGTTACGCTGCTTGGCCATCAGCGCATACAACTTGCCAAAGCCCCACAGGGCTGAGCCATGTTTCAATTGGTAATGCTCAAGTGGCTTGCGCAGCCTCACCACGGCAATGCCGCACTCATGCCGGATCGGGTCGCTCATAAAAGGTTGGAATGCACTCTCATTCGCCGCCCTCCTTAGCGGTCTATTGACTTCATGCAAGCACGTGTTGCGACGACTGTGTCACAATCTCATTCCGCGCCCCGTTTCACGGCCAAGGGCCGGGCGCTCCGCTTCCAAAAAAAGTCCAGTTCGCGAGCCAAGACACTCATCACGTGCAACCCTCCCGAGCCGGGTTTCCTGGACGCATGGACTGCGGCAGCCCGCTGCCGCTTTCGGTTCGGGCAGCCTACTGCCGGAGGTGGACTCCTTTCGCTCAACAGCAAATCCCCCCCAGACTCCCGCCGCCAGCAGGCTAGCTCTGGTAAAGCGGCAACAGGCTGCCGCAGTCCATGGGCACAGTTGTTTTCACCTTAACACGTCACTCCGCGCCTTGTTTCACCGCCAAAGGGCGGGTGATGCGCTTCCAGAAAAAATCCAGTTCGCGCGCCAAGACACTCATCACCTGCTGCGGGGCTGCTTGCAAGGTGCCCAATTCAGCTTCCCGAATGATGCGCTGCATCGCATAGAGTGCCGCAATGCTTCTGCCGTCCAAATGCACCACATCAATCCACGCCTTCAATGCCTCTGGAAAGGAAGCTCCGGAAAACAAGGTTCCCCAGGCTCCGTTCTCATGCACGGACTTGAACACCACCACCTTGAAGTCCGGCACCGCTTCGCCCGTGCTCTCCGCCACCTCACGCGCGGCAGCAGCCCGACCTGCCGCATACACGGCCAAGACTTTCCAAAAACCAGCGTCCACCACCCCTACCGGAGCAAACAAGATCTCGGCCCCCCGCAATGTCCAACCCATCACCGTGCGGTCCGGCATGCCGGCCAGTTCATGCTCGGAAGGGCGTACCAACGGAAATCGCCGTCCGGCCAGTCGGATCAGCTCCATGACTCGGGTGCCATCCAATGGCCGTGCCTCCGCCTCGCCACTCATCTGCAGTTTCAACGCTTCAAACCGCCCCATCAGAGCTGCCCGCGCCACCGACTCACTCGAAGGTGCCGACTTCGCGGTTTCCACCAGTAACCTCGGCCCCCGCTCCTCAGCCTTCGGCGTCGCAGGAGCGGTCTGAATGCCATTGGTCTGCCGCAGGCGATCCAGCATTTCCCGCAGTTTTTCAAAACTCCCC
>JBIIUD010000616.1:0-2976 GCA_044340175.1 Verrucomicrobiaceae bacterium | reverse complement strand
AACATGGCGCGCAAGATCGCCAGCCTGCCTTCGACGGCCACTTTGTTCCGCGACCAATTGATCGCTAAAGGAGTGATGACGAGCGAGACCGCCGCGACACTTGAGCAAGAGTTGATCCAGGAACTCGAAGACGGTGTCCAGATCCTCCAGAAGCGCGAGCAAGAAGCCGGTGGCAATCCATTTGAGGGTTCACTTTTCATCCCTCAGCCGGGTTACTGCTACGACGTCATACCCACCGGCGTTTCAACTGAGACCCTGCGCTCCGTCGGCACCAAACTCCTGGACACACCGACAGACTTCCGCCTCCACCCCACCATCGAGCGCCGTTTCTTGGCGGCCCGTCGCAAGGCCATCGAAACCGGTGAGGGCCTTGACTGGGCGCATGCCGAAGCCCTTGCTTTCGGAACCCTTCTAACGGAAGGCCATGGCGTCAGACTCTCCGGCCAAGACAGCCGCCGCGGCACCTTCTCCCAACGCCACTCCGTGCTCTATGATACGGAAACCCGGGAGCGCTTCATCCCGCTGCAAAACCTCAGCCCAGAGCAGGGACGATTCTGCGTTTATAACAGCCTGCTCTCAGAAGCCGCCGTGCTTGGCTTCGACTACGGTTACTCGTTGCTTACCCCCAACGTGTTGATCTGTTGGGAAGCCCAATTCGGTGACTTCATCAACGGTGCTCAAGTCATCATTGACCAATTCATCGCCAGTGCTGAAAGCAAGTGGATGCAGCCCAGCCACCTGGTCCTGCTACTGCCTCACGGCTACGAAGGCCAAGGGCCAGAACACTCAAGCGCCCGCCTCGAACGCTTCCTTCAACTCAGTGCCGAAGGCAATTGGCAGGTGTGCAACTTCACGACCCCCGCTCAATACTTCCATGCCCTCCGCCGCCAGATGAAGCGCAGCATTCGCAAGCCGCTCATCGTCATGTCGCCGAAGAGCCTGCTGCGGCATCCGCTCTGCCAGTCAAAACTTGAGGACATCGCGGAAGGCACCTCCTTCCAAGAGGTCCTGGATGATGACAAACTCACCGTCGCACCCGAGCGCGTCACGCGCCTCATCCTTTGCTCCGGCAAAGTTTACTACGACCTGATCAAGCACCGTGAGGAGAACAAGATCAAGAATGCGGCCATCATCCGTATCGAGCAACTTTACCCCCTCCATTGGGACATGCTGAAAGCCATTGTCTCCCGCTACCCACGGGCGCAGAAGAAGTTCGTTTGGTGCCAGGAAGAACCCCGTAACATGGGCTCCTGGTCTTACATCTCCCGTCGCCTCCAGGAAATCAGCAACCACCCCGTTCGTTACGCAGGCCGCGAACGCAGCGCCAGCCCAGCCGCTGGCTCCAAGGCCGTCCACACCCACGAGCAGCAACGCCTTGTGCAAGACGCTTTCGAAGTCTGATCAGCCAATCCCTCTCTCCTTTTTCTTCTCCCTTTCCACGCCCCCTTCCCCATGCCCACTGAAGTCAAAATCCCCGCTCTTGGCGAGTCCGTCGCTGGAGGTCAGATCTCCAAATGGAATTTCAAATCCGGTGAATCCGTCAAAGTAGGAGACATCATCGTTATCCTCGAAACCGATAAGGTCGCCGCCGAAGTCACCGCCGATGTTTCCGGCATTCTCACCATTTTGAAACCGGAGGGCGAAGATGTCGTCATTGGAGATGTGGTCGCCACCATCGAAGAATCCGCCACGGCACCGACGACCGCAGCTGTTCCTGCACCTGCAAGTCCAAGCCCCGCTGCTGAAGTCAAAGAAGCCGCTGCCGCGCCAACTCCTGCGCCCGCAGTCACCCCGGCGTCCAATATCACCGAGTTCAAAACACCGGACCCAGTGACCAAACCTGCACCGCCAAAACCCGCTAAGGACACCGCCCCTGGCAGGATCACACGCAAGAAAATGTCTCCGCTGCGCCGGAAAATTGCCGATCAACTCGTCAGCGCTCAACAAACAGCCGCCATTCTCACCACATTTAACGAGTGTGACATGACCGCCGTCATGGAACTGCGCAAAAAGCTTCAGGACGGGTTCCTCGCCAAGCACGGTGTCAAACTCGGCTTCATGTCCTTCTTCATCAAAGCAGTTGTCGAAGCCCTGAAAGCGGTTCCCGGCATCAATGTTCGTGTCGAGGGTGACGAAATCGTCCACCAGCACTACTACGACATCGGCGTTGCCGTCGGCACTGAACGGGGCCTTGTGGTTCCTGTGCTGAGTGATTGCGACCAAAAGTCTTTTGCCGACCTTGAGCAAGACATTCTGGGTTTCGCCAAGAAAGCCAAAGACGGCAAACTCCAGATCAGCGACCTTTCAGGTGGTGTCTTTACCATCTCAAATGGCGGCGTGTACGGTTCTCTGCTGAGCACGCCTATCCTCAACCCTCCGCAAAGTGCCATCTTGGGAATGCACAGCATTCAGCAGCGACCCATGGCCATCAATGGCCAAGTCGTCATCCGCCCCATGATGTACTTGGCCCTCAGCTATGACCACCGCGTTGTCGATGGCAAGGAAGCCGTCACTTTCCTCCTGCGAGTCAAAGACTGCATTGAGAATCCAGCACGCATGTTGGTGGGCGCTTAAACTTAAGCTTAAGCTTCCGCCAAAAGCGCTGCTTTTTTCCTACCCGCAAACGCATTCGGGCTGTCCACAAAAAACAGCTCGGATCGTTCTGCGGTCTCTGCCAGCCACCCGTACGCATGGTGGTAAAGCATCAAAAAACGGTCCACCAGGGGGCTCATGAAGTCTGAAGCATCATTCGCCAGCTTAAAGACCTTCTCTTGGATCCCCAGCAGTTCCGTCCCCTCTAGCCACACTTGAGAGGATGCTGGAAGAGGATCCGCAAACAAAAATTCCGCTAGGCTTACCCGCTCGCCCTGCTCCGCCTCTGGATACAGCGCCCCATCCACCGCCAACCGGATCTGTTGTGCCTGCTTGAGCAGACGCGGCACCAAATGATGCAGCACCGCCATGCAACCACCCGCG
>JBIIUD010000615.1:0-2979 GCA_044340175.1 Verrucomicrobiaceae bacterium | reverse complement strand
CTTTTACCGCACCGAGACGACCGACATGAACGAGTTCTCCAGCAAGACGCTCTTTTTCCTCCTGACACCACTGCATGGCCACACGACCCGCTTCCCCCGAAGCGACTGCCTGAGGAGTAGCTGTCACCGGAATGGCTATCGGCACTTCGGATTGGGTCCCGCCCCCTGCCAGCACCTGCATGAGCACCACTGCCAAGGCACCCGTCAGACCACCCGCCACAAACCAGCCAAGTCGCACACGCAGACCGGTCTCAGCGTCCTCGCCGCCCTCTTTGGCCTCATCGCGTGCTTCTGGTTCCAGCATGCCACCCGTCCACGAAGCCACTTCATCACCCGCAGACTCAGGTGCTGCGGTCGGTTCAGCGGACAGTTGCACCATGTGACGTGCCAGCAAGAGGTCCCACCAGACCGGCGGCACGACACGTTCGAAATCCCCACTGGCAGGATGTCCAGGTGCCAGCCACTCGGCCAAATCCTGGAGCATTCGGCGCTCCTGCTCACTGGTCCAAGTCCACTCCCTGCTCGGATTCAGCAGTCGCTGGTCCCAGATCTCGCGCGTGCTCTGATTGGCTGCGCCCACAACATCCGCCAACTGCAGGCGATGCCTCGCCTCTGCGAGCAGTTCTTCGTCAATGCCTACCCCATCCCTGCGGCACTCTTCGACATGACTGATGAGTGCTAGCGCCTTGGGCTGCTTGATGAGCGCCAGGGTGGAGGCCATGGCCGACATGAGGTCCAGACAGTCGGGGGCGCGCAGGTGCAGTCGCGCTGCCAGCATGCCCTCCGCCAGCCGCAGAAGCCGGGTGAAATCCCGCCGCGCTACCCACTCCCCCGCCGCCACACATGTGAGCAGGGCCTGTCCCGTGGCCATTTCTTGCACTAACTCCGGAGTGCCCACACGTTTCGACAGCCAGGCCTCCCTACCCTCATACGCCTGGGTTAGGAAAGCGGCCCCTTTGGGCACAAGTTGCGGATTGTTGAACACACTTTCAACAAATCGTCTCAGCGCCTCCTCATGAACCACCTCCTCACCAGTCCCGGCCTGGAGCAGCGCTTCTGCCACAGGCTTGATTTCCTCCGGTAATCCGGCGATCTTGGGATCTTCCAGACCCGGCAAGGAGGGGGCTTTGGGGTTTCTATTTGCCATGGGAATATTCTCGGCATTGCAAGAATGGACGCAGGAGGGCACCGCATCAATTCCAAAATGATCAGCATTTCTCCTATTTAGAGTCACCCAAAGTACAAAACCCGCGACAAAAAAACCTCAATTCCCTCACTGCCGGATTCAATCCGAATGGCACGATTCGAATTAGTTCAGGCACTGCCTTGATTGGGGTGATGGATGGAAGGCTGCCTATTGCGGGTTAAACGAGATTTAAAACACCTGTGCTATCACCGATCCGCTCAGCTTTGACTCCGAGACGATCCAGGATGCCCAAATGCAGATTGGTCATGGGCACCTCACCGTTGAGCACCCAGCGTCTTCCGTGCTGCAGTCCATCGGCCTTTCCACCAGCGAGCAGAATCGGGAGATTGTCGTGATTATGCCGGTCACCGTCACAGATGCCACCACCGTAGGTGATCAGAGTCCGATCCAACAGGCGCTCCTCACCCACCGTCGCTTGGCGGAGTTTCTCGATCAGGTAGCCAAATTGGCGAACGTAAAAGCGATCAATGAGAGCGATCTTCCGCAGCTTCTCTGGATCCTTTTGATGATGTGAGAGCGCATGGTGCGCATCCGCCACGCCTAGCTCAGGAAAGCTCCGGTTGCTGCCGTCATGGGCTAGCAGAAAGGTAGCGACACGGGTGCTATCTGTTTGGAAAGCCAATACCAGAAGGTCCATCATCGCGCGGATGTGGTCCTCATAGCGCTCAGGAATGCCCTCAGGCCGTGCCGCGTCTGGGACCTTGGTGGAGACAGACTCCGCCTGCTCGATGCGCCGCTCGATCTCCCGCACAGAATCCAGGTATTCCTCGAGTTTGCGCCGGTCGGCATCACCGGCACGGGCTTGCAGCGACTTCGCCTCCCCCATCACAGAATCAAGTACACTGCGCCGTGTCTTGCGTGCCCGCTCAGCTTCGGGGCCACTGCCCATGGTCACGCTGCCCAACCCAAACAGCCGCTCAAAAGCAAGCCGAGGGTCCATCTCGGGCGCCATCGGCATGGTCTCTGATTTCCAAGCCAGATTGAACTGATAAGCGCACGAGTACCCTGAATCACACCGTCCCGCGCTGCGCTGGCCGTCGGTGCTCAACTCCAGCGAAGGCAAACGCGTTTGCCGCCCGATCTGCCGCGCGGCGATCTGATCCACCGACTCCCCCAAGTGAATGTCTGCGCCGGCTGTCTTTTTCGGCATGCAACCGGTCAGGAAGGTCGCCGTCGCCCGGGCGTGGTCACCGCCACCGTTGCCGTGGGATCGCGCCTTATCGTGAGCCAAACCGGACAGCACGGTGAATTCATCCTTGATCTTAGACAATTCCGAAAGCGCTGGAGAAAGCTGATAGTCCCTACCCTCGCCCGTGGGCATCCACTCCTGCACGTTGACACCATTCGGCACATACAGCCAAGCCGCGCGCATCGGCAGCACAGCCTTGGCTGCAGCGGCACGGACGGCTCTGGGAGCCAAAGACTCCAACCAGGGCAGTGCCAAAACGGTGCCGAATCCGCGCAGCAGTTGACGGCGATTCAGGGACGAGTTTGCAGAGGTGGAAAGAGATGACATTGAGAAAACTACGTGTGCAGAGGACGAATCATATCACGAAGGTCCCATGAATCAGCGTGAAAGTGCTTGAAATGACTGCGCTCAGCCTCTCCATTAAATTCCAGCGGGATTGATCCTCCCCCTCAACGCTTTTCATGGCACCCTCTTCCCTGCTGGCTCTGGTCTCCTTCACTCTGCTTGGCTCTCTTGCCGCGCAGGAGGCTGGCGTGGTCGTCGTCGAACTCAGACCCCACTCAAAAATCCCTCTGGCCTACGA
>JBIIUD010000718.1:0-2611 GCA_044340175.1 Verrucomicrobiaceae bacterium | reverse complement strand
CGCCTATTCCAATATAAAAAACGCAGCCCTAACCTGCAACGCATGGGGTGGCTCAGGCTCCTCACAAGCACTGCGCCAGCTTTTGGCGGAAGCAGGAACTGCGGGCCGACTCTTCATTGCTGCGGCCGGAAATAACACCCGCAATACCGATGCCAGACCGCACTACCCCGCTTCTTATGATGTCGAAAACATCATCGCAGTGACTTCTATCAATGATAAAGGTCAACTCTCTTGGTTCTCGAATACCGGGGTTAATAGTGTCCACTTGGCGGCCCCCGGCAGTGGTATTCTCAGCACCATACCGGGTGGCAGCCACGCTGTGCGCAGCGGCACATCATCTGCAACCGCCCATGTCGCCGGAGCCTGTGTCTTGTTGAAGGCCGCCCACCCCACATGGAGCGCTGCTAATCTCAAGTCCGCCCTGCTTGGCAGTGTGAAACCACTGACGTCACTGGCAGATCGGACGATCAGCGGCGGCATGCTGCGAGTGGCAGACGCGCTGCAGGCCTCGGATCGTTTGCTCGTGTCACCCGCCCAAGGCATCAATGCCACGGGTGCTGCCGGAGGACCGTTCACACCTTCCTCCAAGGAGTATGTCCTCAAAAACCTCTCCACCACCACCATGAACTTTACCGCCGCAGTGGACAAACCCTGGGTCAGCCTCTCCACGGCCTCGGGGAGTGTCCCCGCTTCCGGCAGTCAGTCCCTCATCGCCTCTCTGCTACCGGCCGCCACCGCTCTACCTCCAGGCACCCACGTTGCCCGCATCACCTTCAATCAAATCGGCACCCACAACACGTTCACCCGTTCTTTGACCCTGACGGTCTCAGACCGTTACCATGTGACAAGGGATCCTTTGGCGGTTTTCCCCACCAACCCTACAGGCGGCAATGCCTTGAATCTGTCAGACGACTCTTTTGTCGAGATCCCACTTTCTGGTGGTGTCGCCATCCCGTTTCATGGCCTCCTTTATTCCTCCGTCTATATCGGCAGCAACGGTTACGTCACCTTTGGTAGAGGAGACTGGAGGCCCTCGGGAGATGCTGAACACCACTTCTCAATGCAACGCCTTTCCGCCGTCTCCACCGACTTGGACCCCTCGGCTGGCGGCTCCGTGACTTGGAAACAATTGCCTGATCACCTGGCCATCACCTTTGAAAACGTGCGCGTGCATGGTGGAACTGAAGTCAATAGCTTCCAGTTTCAATTGTTCTTTACCGGACGTCTCGCCATTTCCATCCTAGAGGCGCAAGCACCTTCGGCGGTCATGGGCATTTCCAATGGCCTTGGACTGCCCGAAGATTATAGCACCAGTGACTTCAGCAGCTACCCGGAGTCAAACGAAGCTCTCGCGTTGTTCACAGCCCACCCCGTTTCCCAGACCCTTCCCGTTGGCGCAGCAGCTCAATTTGAAGGTTCGGCGCTCGGCGCTCCCCCCATCGCCTTTCAATGGTATTTCAATGGTAACGCCATTCCAGGGGCCAACTCAAATACCTATCATATCGCCTCTGCCAACGGTACTTCAGCGGGTGAGTATCGCCTTTCAGCCATTAATTCGTTTGGCCAGTCTTTCAGCCAAATCGCCATACTGTCAGTTCAGAAGCTACCAGCAACGGTGACACTGCAAAACTTAGTTCATGTCTTCAATGGCACACAAATGCAAGCCGCCGCGCAAACTCTTCCTGCCGGCCTTAATGTTAACTTCACCTATGATGGCCTATCTTGGCCACCTGCACAGGCGGGTAGCTACCAGGTGCTTGCCCAAATTGATGACCCGACTTATCAAGGTTCTGCCACTGGCACCTTCGTGATTGAAAAGGCCCCGCAGGTCATTGATTTCCCAACACCGCCCAACCAGTCCGTGACTGAATCATTGAGCCTTCTCGCCACGGGTGGTCCAGGCGGCTTACCCGTTACCTTTGAACTTATCAGTGGACCAGCCACGCTAACTCAAGGGAATTTTTTGACCTTCACTGGCATCGGACCAGTAACCATTACAGCGGCTCAAAAAGGCAACATCAATTTTGCCGACGCCACATCGGTTACCCACACGTTTAACGTCGTCAAAGCCCCTGCCACAGTCGTCCTCTCCAACTTGGAGCAAGTTCACACAGGTGCCCCACGGACCGTTACCGCCGCGACCACGCCTCCTGGTCTAGCGGTTCAGATCCTTTATGCCGGTAGCCCGACTCCTCCTACCGATGCAGGCACTTACGCCATCACTGCCACGATCAATGACGCGACTTACCAAGGCAGCACCAACGGCACCCTCACCGTGGCCAAAGCGCCCCAAACGATCTCCTTCCCAGCCATCCCAGATCAATTGGCCACCGCTTCCGTCACTCTCTCGGCCACGGGTGGTGACTCAGGCAATGCTGTTACCTTTGCCGTCACCAGCGGTCCAGCGGTCATCACGGGCAGCAACGTTCTGACTTTCACCGGGGCGGGTGCTGTCACCATCACCGCTTCCCAAGCTGGCGGGACTAATCACCTCGCAGCTAATCAAGTCGCACGTTCCCTCAGTGTCGGCAAAGCCACGGCCACCGTCGCACTATCCAACTTGAACCAGACGTTCAACGGCACGGCCCGCACTGTAACCGCCACTACCACC
>JBIIUD010000020.1:0-11961 GCA_044340175.1 Verrucomicrobiaceae bacterium | reverse complement strand
GAATTCCTACCCACATTCAACGAAGGTAGCGCCACCCTCTCCTTTGCCAGCCCGCCCGGGACTTCTCTCCAGCAGAGCAACGCGGTTGGCGACGCCGGCACCCGCCTCCTCCTCACGGTTCCAGAAGTCAAGAGCGTCGGCCGCCGCGCTGGCCGTGCTGAACGCGACGACCACGTCATGCCCGTCAGCGTCAATGAGTTTGATGTCGAATTCCATCCCGGCGGGCGCCCTCGCTCCGAGGTCTTCGCAGACATCCGCCAAAAACTCGCCACCATCCCCGGCACCTTCGCCACCATCGGCCAACCCATCGGCCACCGCCTCAGCCACATGCTCAGCGGCGTCTCCGCCAAGATCGCCGTCAAATTGTTCGGCCCCGACCTCGAAACCCTGCGCGAAAAAGGCACGCAAATTCGCGACCTCGCCCGCGCCATCCCCGGCCTTATCGATGTCAATCTCGAGACCCAAGTCGCCATTCCTCAACTGCAAATCCACGTCAACCGCGACCGCGCCCTTGCCTACGGCATTCAGCCCGGCAGCATCAACGACCAAGTTGCCACCCTGATCGGCGGCATTCCCCTGGGTGAACTCCGCGAGGGTGAGCGCACCATCGAGATCGTCCTCCGCCTTCCCCCCGACTGGCGTCAAGACGCTACCCGCCTCCGAGATCTCCTCATTCAAACGGGCACCGGTCAGCGCATCCCCCTTCATCTCGTCGCCGACATCCGCGAGGCCGCAGGCCCCAACGTCATCAATCGCGAAAACACTCAACGCCGCATCGTCATTTCCGCCAACACCAGCCAGCGGGATCTCGTCACACTCGTCGACCAATGGAAACAGCAAGTCGCCGCCCAGATCTCATTACCCGAAGGCTACTTCGTCCAGTTTGAAGGCGAATACCTCGCCCAGCAGCAGGCCGCCAAACGCATCGCCTTCTTCTTCAGTCTCGTTCTGCTCGTCATCCTGCTCCTGCTCTACGGTTACTTCCGCAGCCTCTCGCTCGCCCTTCAGGTCATGCTGAACATCCCCCTCGCCCTCATGGGCGGGCTGACGCTGACTTGGCTCCTGGTGGACAACATCAGCATCGCCACCCTCGTCGGTTTCATCGCCGTCGGCGGTGTCGCCGCACGCAATGGCATCATGATGCTCTCCCATTACCTGCATCTCATGCGCCACGAACACGAGTCCTTTACTCGCGCCATGATCATTCGCGGCACTCAAGAGCGTTTGGTTCCTGTTCTGATGACTGCCCTCGCCGCCAGCACCGCCCTCATCCCACTTTTGCTCGCCGCCGATGCCCCCGGTAAGGAAATCCTGCACCCTGTCGCCGTCGTCATCGTCGGTGGCCTCGTTTCCTCCACCCTCCTCGACCTTGTCGTCACTCCGGCCGTCTTCTATGTCTTCGGACGCCGAGCTGCCTCACGGGCCCTGGCACTCAATGCCCCCGCCGCCCAATGATTTTTTGTGTGACAGCGCACCCTTCAACCCAAACCAATCCAAACCCCACCAACACCATGAAAACAAAACTCATCGCCCTCCTCAGCCTCATCACCTCCTTCAGCTTCGCCCACGAAGGCGTCGAACTCGGCCCCAACGGCGGCCGCATCATCGAACTCAGCAAAAACGAAACCCTGCACGGCGAGGTCATCGCCAAAAAGGACAGCTTTCACATCGCGCTGCTCGATAAAGACATGAAACCGGTGGCACTCGCCGATCAAACCCTCACCGCCACCACCGGCGAACGCCGCCAACCCGTCAAACTCGATGTCACCAAGGACAAACAGGGGTTTGTCGTGCCACTCATCAAAGCTGGCGACTGGCTGATTCTCCAATTCAAAGGCGACCCCAAAGCGAAAACCATCACCGCTCGCCTCGAATACAACACCTCCAACTGTGACGGCTGCAACAAGCCCGAATGGCTCTGCCAGTGCCATCCCGAAAAGTAAACCCGGGATCCGACAGCGAAGGCACGTGCGCTCTCCTTGCAACGGATAGCCGCCTTAGGGTGTGCCAACCCCGTACCCCCGCCTAACCACTCTTCAGACTCCCGCGCTGGACATCTTAACTCACCTGCCCCATACTCTGCGCCCTTGTGCCCAGATTGCCCGATGTTTGAACTCCTCGCCACTGATTCCACTTCCGCCGCCCGCCGTGGCCGGTTGCACACTCCGCATGGCACGATCGAGACGCCCATCTTCATGCCCGTCGGCACCCAGGCCACGGTCAAAGCCATCCATCCTGAGGAACTCATCGCCCTCGAAGCTCAGATCATTCTGAGCAACACCTACCACCTCTGGGTCCGCCCCGGGGCTGACATTGTCAAAGAGGCGGGTGGCCTGCACACCTTCATGGGCTGGAACGGCCCCATCCTTACTGACAGCGGCGGCTACCAAGTCTTCTCCCTCGCCAAATTGCGCAAGATCAAAGAAGAAGGCTGCTACTTCAATAACCACGTCGACGGCACCCCCATGTTCCTCGGCCCTGAGACCGCCATGGAAATCCAGGCCGCGCTCGGCAGTGACATCGCCATGCTGTTTGACGAGTGCACCCCCTGGCCCTGCGCCCATGCCGATGCCGAAAAAAGCCTCGACCTCACCCTCCGCTGGGCCCGCCGCTGTCGGGATTGGGTGGATCAAAACCAACCCCTCACCGCCGGCAAACCCCAACTCCACTTCGGCATCGTCCAGGGCAGCACCTACGAGGACCTGCGCCAGCGATCCGCCCGCGAACTCGTCGCCATGGACTTCCCCGGTTACGCCATCGGCGGCCTCAGCGTCGGTGAACCCGAAGAGGACATGATGCGCATCGCCGACTGGACTTGCCCTCATCTTCCCCAGAACAAACCCCGCTACGCCATGGGCCTCGGCACCCCGCCGCAGATGGTGGAACTCATCGCCCGTGGCATCGACATGTTCGACTGCGTCCTGCCTACCCGTCTCGCCCGCAACGGCACCGCCTTCACCCACGAAGGCACCCTGAATTTGCGCAACGCCAAGTACGCCCGCGATTTCACCCCCATCGCCGAGGATACCCACCCGCTCGTCAAGCCTTTCACCCGGGCCTACATCCGCCACCTCATTAACACCCAGGAGGTGCTGGGTTTAAGGTTGATTTCTCTTCACAATCTGCATTTCTACCTGTCCCTCGCGTCCAGAGCACGCCAAGCAATCGAACAAGGTTGCTTTGCCGACTTCCGGGCTGAGGTCGTTTCCCGTTACCAACCCCGCCAGCTCCCCGCCGACACCGACTGATTTTCCCCATGACAACCCTCGCCAACCTCGCCGACACCGCCTCCTCATTGATCCTCGCCCAAGCCCCTGCGGGTGGGGCACCTCCCGGCGGTCTGTTGGGAAATCCTCTCGTCTTCATGGTCCTCATGATCGTGATGATGTACTTCCTTCTCATCCGCCCCCAGCGCAAACGTCAAAAGGAACACGAAACCCTGGTGAAGAGCTTGGCCGTTGGTGATCACGTCGTCCTCGGTGGCGGTGAGCACGGCATCGTCACCTCCCTCCATGAGCGCACCATCAAGGTCAAAATCGCCGATAACGTGAAGGTCGAATACGAACGCGCCGCCGTCGCCACTGTCACGAAGAAGTCCGATATCAAAGACGTCACCCCCGAGTAAGCGCTCCGGCCTCACTCTGATTCATTACTGATCACTGAATACTGATTACTGATTCCTGTTCCCCACAATGAGCCCCATCCTCACCTTCCTCTTCGGCGCTGCCCTTCTCATGATTCTGTTGGTTTACGTGGGGGCCACGGATCTGCGCCGCAAGCGCCTGCTCGGCACCGTCCTCACCATCCTAGCCACCTTCCTGGCACTCTACACCGTCAAACAGATCGGCATCAAAAAAGGCATCGACCTTCAGGGCGGTAGCGAGTTCGTCGTCGAACTTCAACCTTCTCCCGATGCCGACGGTAAGGTGAAAGAGGTTTACCCCACGGACATCCAGCAGGCGATCTCTATCCTCGAAAAGCGCCTCAACCCCAACGGCGAAAAAGATCTCCTGCTCGCTCCACAGGGTGAAAACCGCATCCTCATCCAGATGCCCGGCGTCACCGAAGCAGAAGTCAAAAACGTCCGCACTCAGATTGAGAAAGTTGCCAAGCTTGAGTTCCGCATGGTTCACCCCAATAGCGACTCCGAGATCTCTCAGATGGAAGCCAATGGCACCCTTTCCGTGGACCATGTCAAAATGGCGGCTAAAGACGGCGGCTTCCTACTCGTCAAATCGCGCCCCGACCTCGACGGCAAATACGTCAAGCGCTCCTACGCCTACATGGACCCCCAAAACGGCTGGACCATCATCCTCGAGTTCGACAGCAAAGGCGGCGAACTCTTCGGCAAACTCACCGAAGCCAATGTCGGCCGCCGACTCGGCATTGTCGTTGACGGTGAAGTCTTCTCCGCGCCCAACCTGAACGAAGCCATCTTCGGCGGCAGCGCCAGCATCACCGGCCGCTTCAAAGAAGAAGAAGCGCGTGCGCTCGCCACTATCCTCGAAAACCCTCTGGAGAATCCGATGGCCATCGTCTCAGAGAGCTCAGTCTCCGCCGCTTATGGTGAGTCTTCCATCAATCAGGGCAAATGGGTCGCCATCGCAGGTCTCATCATGACCACCTGCTTCATGGTTTTTGTCTATCGATTGGCCGGTCTCATTGCCATCGTCGGTGTTGTGGTCAACCTCATCCTCCTGTTTGGTGGCATGTCGCTCTTCCAGTTCACCCTGACCATGCCTGGTATTGCCGGGATCGTTTTGACCATCGGGATGGCGATTGATGCCAACGTTCTTATCTATGAGCGACTGCGCGAAGAAATGAAAGCTGGGAAGAGCTTAGCCGGCGCTCTCGAAGCCGCCTACGATAAGGCCTTTTCCGCGATTGCTGATTCCAACATCACCACCCTCATCTCCGCAGCGATTCTTTTTGCCATCTCCGGCGGATTGGTCAAGGGCTTTGCCATCACCCTCATCATCGGTCTGATTTCGTCCTTGTTCGGAGCCCTCATTGTGACCCGCATCATTTTCATGTGGGTCATTGATAAAGGCATCCTGACCAAGATCACCACGACAAACATCATTCCAGATCGAGTTTTCGATATCCTCTCGAAGGCCCGCACTTTCATCATCGCGTCCTTGGTCGTCACGGCAATCTCTTTCGCCGCGCTTCTCATGAAGGGAAAAACTTCGTTTGGCATTGATTTCCGTGGTGGTGCCATAGTCCACGTCGAACTGAAACAAGGCAAAGACATTCCAGATGCTGAGCTCGACACCCTGCTCAAGTCCTTGAAAACAGAGAATGGTGAATCCATTGGTTCCTTCTATCCGCAACGCAAATCCAATGCCACAGGAGGTGATGTGATCGCCATCCGTAGTGAATTTGAAGCTGGACCGACCATCGAGCAAGCCATCAAAACCAAATTCACCGACAATGTCCAGGGCACTCAGGTGACTCGCGTGGGGGCGTCACTCGGTACCGACGCTGCCAAACTCTCCATCATCGCCCTCGGCGTCGCTCTGCTCGGGATCTTCATTTATCTGGTGCTTCGTTTTGAGTTCGCCTTTGCACTCGGTGCCATCGTGGCACTAGCACATGACGTGCTCATGGTTCCAGGCCTTTGCGTTTTATTCGGTCAGGAACTGAGTTTGATCCACATCGGCGCTCTTCTGACCATCGCCGGTTATTCCATCAACGATACCATCGTCGTCTTTGACCGGATTCGTGAGACCATTCAGCGCGGCGGAAAAGGCAGCACACGTGACCTGATGAACGAAGCCATCTGCAAAACTTTGAGCCGAACCCTGTTGACCGGACCCACAGCTTTGGCACCCATGATCATGCTGCTGTTCTTTGGAAATCCGTCCATGCTGGAATTCGCACTCCCCATCACCATTGGCGTCCTCCTTGGCACTTACTCCTCCATCTTTATCGCCTCACCACTCGTTCTGTGGTATGCCAGAAGAACCGGCACCAGCCTCCGCCAACAAGTCATGGAAACGCACTTGGCCGAAACCATCACCCCTGGTATCGGCGACCAACTCAAAGAATCCGGAGCCTAGTCTTTAGATCCCGGTCCCCCTCTAACGCCCGCCCCGCTAACACGGGTCGGGCGTTTTTGCTTGAGACCGACAGATCAAGCCGACCATACCACGCAGTATCAGCTTTTGAAATCAGGATGCCGTCAGTGGTAACCACGACCAGGCTTAATCCATACGGCCTTATGCCTTCGCAAAGGGAGACAACAAAGCCTCTCTCACCAAGTCTTCGTCCACAGCACGGGCCAGGACGGTGATCTGGTCCCATCCCATGATTTGAGTATTTCCCTTTGGAATGAGGACTTCACTATCGCGGGTGATCAAGGTAATGACGGCGCCCGGTGGCATTTGGAGGTCGCGAATTCGCGGTCCGGGAGCGCCCTTGGGATCAGGCAAATCAACGACCACCAAATCCAGTTCACTTTTCGCCATGGTCACCAATTCCAGACCGTAGCGCTGCATCGGACGTGAGGGCGTCGATAACTTGAGCCCGCGTGCCACCGAGCCCAGCGTGGATCCTTGAATCAGAACGGACAACAAAACCGCGAAGAATACCAGGTTAAACACCTCCTCACCCACCGGCATTCCAGCCGCCAACGGATACGTCGCAAGCACGATCGGAACCGCTCCACGTAGCCCCGCCCAACTCGCAAAATGTTTGCTCTTCGCATCCATACCCATCCCCATCGTCCCCAGCCAAACCGCCACCGGCCGCGCGATGAATGTCAGCACCAAGAACAAAATCAAACCATCAATCCAATGGTTGGCCCATTGACTTGGAAACACCAGCAAACCCATCAAAACAAAGACGCCGATGTTGGCAATGGTGGACAGGGCCGTTGAAAAATTGCGCACCCCTTGCTTGTAAATGAAGTGGCTATTTCCCATCATGAATCCTGACGTAAACACCGCCAGCATCCCACTGGCATGAAGATGCTCTGCGACACCATAGGTGAGCATCACCACCCCAATGAGCAGCACATAGTAATAGCCGCGATCCTGAGGATTCAGTCGATTGAACAAACGCACCGACCCCCAACCCATCAGCCACCCGATCCCAGGACCAGCGGTGAACTTCCAAAGAAACAGACCCAGCGTCGAAACGCCAAGCGCTTCACCTGATGTCAGGCCCTCAATCGCCGCCATCGTCAATAAGATCGCCATCGGATCGTTTGCAGCGCTTTCAATCTCCAACGTTGTGGACAGACGCGGGGGCAAAGACTGCCGCCGCAAGATCGAAAAAATCGCAGCTGCGTCCGTCGAAGAAATGATCACCGACAACAACACCGCCTTCTCAAACGACCACCCAAAAACACCCCACAAAACCAAAAAGGTAGCTGCAGCGGTCAGAATTACGCCCCACGTCGCCAACCCCCCTGCGGGCAAAGCAACCGCCCGGAAGTCACCATGCTTGGTAGCGAAGCCACCTTGAAACAAAATGAAAACCAAGGCCAAATTGGCGACATGGTTTGTGAGGGCGACATCTTCGAAATACCAGACATTCAGCACGTCGCTGCCAAACACAATGCCTACCCCAAGTGCCACAAGAATCACCGGCACACTGAATCGGTCGAGCCACACAGCAGCGAGAACGACCAAGATCAGCAGCAAAGGGAGAATGATGTACGCGATGTCCATGTGCTTGATGAGTTGACCTCTACCTATCCGCCAGACCAAGCTGACGCAAGCCATCGACCGGATTAACTTGAACTGATTCAGTTTCTGACTCCGCCCTTTTGCCCTCGGGAACACGCCAATCCCACCCCCAGCGTCACCATGCACCCGACAAAACTGAACCAGATGAAGGACACCACTTGTGCGGGTTTGTCAGGCGTCAAGACACCGTTCTGGTAGAGCATCACCAGCACGAGCGTCGCAAAGCCCGCCAAACAACCTATCAGCGCTCCTCCAGTCGTGGCACGCTGCGTAAACATTCCCAAAAAGAAGACGCCTAGCAGAGGCCCACCAATGAGACCAATGATCGTGTTCACCGACTCAACCAAATTGCCGGGCATTCCAGAAACCCCGAACGCCAGTAGCATCACCAAGACCCCATACATGACCGTGATCCAACGCGCGTTCGCGACGGTCTTCGAGCCGACGCCCCCTGAGAGCCTCTGTTGAAAATCAACCACCGTCGCCGAGGCAAGCGAATTCAAGCCTGCCGATATGGTGGACATGCTTGCCGCATAAATGGCCGCAATCAACAATCCGGGTAGCCCAGAAGGCAATTCGGTCACCACAAAGTAAGGCAGAATCTGATCTTCTTTCACAATCAACCCTGCAGCCATCGGGTCCCCGTGCAATTTGTAAAAGGCATACAACACCAAACCGGTTCCATAGAACAGCACCAACACAGGAAGGATGAACCACAGTTTAAGCCACAGCGACCGCTGTGCTTCTTTGAGACTTCCCGCCGAAAGGTAACGCTGAACCGAAACCTGATCCGTAGCCATTTGCACCAAATGCAAAAACACCGCCGCTATCAAAACCGCTCCCAGATTGATTCGCTCCATGGGATTGAATGACAGACTCAGTTCCAGTCGCCCATCAGCCACCACCGTGTCCACCACCCCACCCAGACCACCAGGAATCTTTCCAAGCGCCACCAAGACAATCACCAACTGGCCGCCAAACAACACGATCAGTTGCATCACGTCCGTCCAGATCACCGCACGCATTCCCCCCATAGCCGTGTAAAGGGTGGTCAACGTTCCCGTCGCAAAAATCGTGAACCACAGGGGCATCCCTGTTACCTTCTCCAAAGCCAACGCGGGTGCATACGTGGCAGCGGCTAACCATAACGACACGCGCACGATGAACAAACCTGAGGCGAGCAACCGAACAGGCAAAGCAAACCGCTCTTCGAGAAATTGATAGGCCGTGAAAAATCGCGACTGGTAGAACTTCGGCAGCATCCAAAGGGACACAAATGGAGTCGCGATGAAAAACGCCAGGATCGTGTAAGCAAACCCGAACCCGTTTTTGTACACATCCGCTGGCCCCGCCAAATAACTGATGCCCGAAAACAGCGCCGCCAAGATCGACATCGCTACCAGCACACTGCCCATTCCCCGTCCCGCTACAAAATAGTCCCCCAGAGTCTTGGAACCGCGTGCCGACAACAACCCGACCCCAACAGAGGCTGCCAGATAAATACCGAAGATTGTGTAGTCGAGCCAGGAGAAATAGGTCATACCAAGAAACATGCTA
Source organism: Verrucomicrobiaceae bacterium (assembly GCA_044340175.1). GTDB lineage: Bacteria > Verrucomicrobiota > Verrucomicrobiia > Verrucomicrobiales > Verrucomicrobiaceae > JAGRPD01. The sequence goes on along the minus strand of JBIIUD010000020.1, from coordinate 2,710 downwards.
ACCGACATCGGACTTTCTAGGCAAGACCGATGTGCCATTCCTTTGATTCACCCGTTTCTCTGATCGCCCGGCACTCAAGAGACAACGCTTGCACCCGTCTAAAAATTAAAGCTTTAATCGCATCATGTCAGACGCAACCCCTCAAAAACCCTGGTATCGTATCCTGTATGTGCAGGTTCTGATTGCCGTTGGAATCGGCATCGCACTTGGATACTTTTTCCCAGAACAGGGCAAGGCTCTCAAACCCCTGGGGGACGGCTTCATCAAGCTCATCAAGATGATGATTGCACCCATCATCTTCTGCACTGTCGTTCATGGTGTCGCTTCAATGGGTGACTTGAAGAAGCTCGGCCGCATTGGGGGTAAGACCCTGCTCTACTTCGAAGTCGTTTCAACCCTTGCCCTCGTGATTGGGCTTCTGGTAGTCAACACCCTCCAACCGGGAGCAGGTTTCCATGTCAACGTGGCGGAACTGGGACCGCAAGCGCTTGAATCCGCCAGCGCCTACCAGGACAAGGCACAAAGCCTCAGCACCACGGACTTTTTGCTGAACATCATTCCCTCCAGCTTCGTCGGTGCATTCACCACAGGTGACCTTTTGCAGGTCCTGTTCATCGCCCTCATCACCGCTTTCGCCATCACGGGTCTGGGAGCGCGCGGAGAGCCTGTCTTGCATGCGATTGACAAAACGGGAGAAGTCTTTTTCAGCATCATGAGCCTTGTCGTTAAAGCCGCACCCATCGGCGCACTTGGTGCCATGGCTTTCACGATCGGCAGCTACGGCATTGGTTCGTTGCAAAAGCTCTTCTCTTTGATGTTAGGGTTTTATGTCACGTCCGCGCTCTTTGTTGTCATAGTCTTGGGTGGCATCGCTAGGTGGTGCGGATTTTCCATTTTCCGTTTCTTGCGATACATCAAAGACGAACTGCTTCTTGTGCTGGGCACCAGTTCGTCAGAGACAGCACTTCCCTTGATGATTCAAAAACTGCGCGCTTTGGGCTGCGCCCCTTCCACGGTTGGACTGGTCGTGCCCACAGGCTACAGTTTTAACCTTGATGGCACCAACATTTACATGGCCATGGCCGCGGTCTTCCTCGCTCAAGCCACGGACACCCCCTTGGACCTCGGGCAGCAATTCAGCCTTTTGCTCGTGGCCATGATCACTTCCAAAGGTGCCAGTGGCGTCACCGGTGCGGGTTTCATCACGCTTGCCGCCACACTCGCCGTCGTTCCCGGCATCCCCATCGAGTCAATGGCGCTCCTGGTTGGAATAGATCGCTTCATGAGCGAATCCCGGGCCATCACGAACTTGATCGGCAATGGTGTGGCCACCATCGTGATCAGTCGCTGGGAGGGTGAATTGACAGCACAGACACTCAATGCCAACCTGAACGATCCACAGCATCTTCCGCCACCAACTCACTGACGACCCATTCTCTTAACGTCAGTTCGGGCGCATTCGAAAGGAGTCAGCAATCTCCCAATAAAGTTTGTAACCCGCCATAAAATCTCCCGCCCAACCTTCACCAGCATTGCGTTCCTTGTCACAGTTCGAATACAATCACTGTCCATCATGAACTTGACGACTCTGCACCGCGCCCTTTTCCTTTTCCTTTCTCTCCTTCTCATGAGTTCTCAAGCCTCCGCCGCTAACGCCACCATCACCGCCGCACCCTGGGGCCAAACACCCGCAGGTCAGCCCGTCCAGCTTTTCACCCTCACCAATGCCTCCGGCATCACCGCCCGCATCACCAACTTTGGTGGCATCATCGTTTCCCTGACTGCTCCAGACAAAGCAGGTCAGTTTGCCGATGTCGTGCTCGGCTTCGACTCCTTGGAGCCCTACCTGAAAAAGCACCCGTTCTTTGGCTGCATCACCGGACGCTACGCCAACCGCATCGGTGGCGCTTCCTTCGTCATCGACGGCACCACCCACAAGATCACAGCCAACTCCGGCCAAAACCACATCCACGGCGGCAACCTGGGGTTTGATGAAAAAGTCTGGTCTGCCACCACCCGCACCCTCCCCGACGGCGTCGCACTCGACCTCACCTACACCAGCCCCGATGGCGAAGAAGGCTACCCCGGCAACCTCGCCAGCCAAGTCACTTACACCCTACGAAACGACAATACCCTCGCCATCGACTACCACGCCACCACCGACGCGCCCACCGTCCTGAACCTCACCAACCACAGCTACTTCAACCTCGCCGGTGAAGGCCACGCTACCATTCTCGACCACGAGTTGACTATGCCCGCCGAGACCTACACCGTCACCAATGACGAAATGATCCCCACCGGCGAGATCGCCTCACTGATCGGCACCGCCATGGACTTCACCCAGCCACATCTCATCGGCGAGCGCATCGAGGCCGACTTCCTCCCTCTCAAGCAGGGCAAAGGCTACGACCACAACTTCATCCTCCCCGGCACCGGCCTCCGACTCGCCGCCCGCGTCCGCCACCCCGCCTCGGGTCGTCTCATGGAAGTACGCACCACCCTCCCCGCCGTCCAGCTCTACACCGCCAACCACCTCAAAGACGTGCCCGGTAAAAACGGCCACACCTACCCCGCCCGCTCCGCCTTCTGCCTGGAAACCCAACACTTTCCCGACAGCCCCAACCACCCCACCTTCCCCACCACCCTCCTGCGTCCCGGCGAAAAGTTCCACTCCACCACGACTTTCACCTTCAGCGCCGAGTGAGGGAAG
>JBIIUD010000614.1:0-2994 GCA_044340175.1 Verrucomicrobiaceae bacterium | reverse complement strand
TGCTGCTGACGTGGCGCGACCGGCTCGGTCGCCCGAGTTGTAGCCGGGGACAGTGACCCCGGAGCCCATGAGCCGCCATGGGCCCGACAACAAACCTGCGCAAAAGGTAGGGCTAGGTTGTCCCCAACCCGCCGGAGCTGGGAACGCCTCAGCCCCGATCATGAAAAGCCCCAACGTCACCTCACGAACTCCCCTGCCCTCAATCAAGCTCACAGTGCTTGGCAGAGAAGGCGCCCTCCAGTTTCAACCCCAGGATTCGGCTTGCATCGTTCGTTTAATTATGGTAATTATATCGAAGTTGCACCATGTGCAGCGGTGCGTGCAATCAATAGGTGCTTGAATCATGGCCAAACTCATCAATCCCATCACCAACGGCCGACGTGACGTCACCCCTGGAGAAAGGCGATTCGCCAAGCGCCTCGAAACCCTATTAGAAGACGACTACCTCTGCTGGTTCAATGTCCCTATTGGTCCCGCCCGTCACTACCCCGATTTCCTCATTCTCCATCCCTCCCGCGGCCTGCTATTGCTCGAAGTGAAGGACTGGAAACTCGAGACCATCCGCCGCATCGACAAAATCTCCGCCGAGCTCTGTGTGGACGGCGCTGTCAAAACAGTGGCGAACCCCTTGGAACAAGCCCGCAGTTACACCCTGACTGTGGTGAACAAACTCGTCCAGGACCCGCAGCTCAGTGAAACCTCTGGCCCTTATCAAGGCAAACTCTCCTTCCCCTACGGCTACGGCGTGGTGCTCACGAACATTACTCGCAAGCAGTTCGATGGCGCGCTTTCTGAAGAAGAACAAGACCTCGTCCTTCCAGGTCGCCTCGTGATCTGCAAGGACGAGATGACCGAGTCCGTCGATGCTCTGGCCTTCCAGGAGCGACTCTGGGGCATGTTTCATTACGATTTCAGACGGCCCCTCACCCTGCCACAAATCGAGCGCATCCGCTGGCACCTGTTTCCCGAGATCCGGATCAGCGAACGCCAGACGACCTTCTTCACCGACTTCGAAGCCAAAGGCGGCGGCCAAGCTGCCCCCGAAACCATTCCCAACCTCGTACGAGTGCTGGATCTCGAGCAGGAGCAGCTCGCTCGCAACCTCGGCGGCGGGCACCGAGTCATCCACGGCGTGGCAGGCTCCGGGAAAACCCTCATCCTCGGCTACCGCTGCGCTCACCTTGCCGAGATGCTGCGCAAGCCCATTCTTGTCCTTTGCTTCAACATCTCGCTAGCCGCACGACTGCGGGCCTTCATTGCTGAACGCAGCCTGCAGAGCCGAGTCAATGTCCACCACTTCCACGAATGGTGTGGCGAGCAACTCCGCACCTATCATGTGCAAGTGCCGGAATCCGAAGGTCCCCTGTGGGAACGTCAGGTCGAAGCCGTCATCCACGGCGTCGATGCCCAAAGCATCCCCCGTGCCCAATACGGTGCCGTCATGATCGATGAGGGGCACGACTTCGAACCTGAGTGGTTGAAGCTCATCACCCAGATGGTCGATCCCACCACCGACTCCCTCCTGCTACTCTACGACGACGCCCAGTCCATCTACCGGAAATCCCGGGGGCTCGATTTCAGCCTCGCAAGCGTCGGCATCAAAGCCGCCGGCAGAACCTCCATCTTGCGTCTGAACTACCGCAACACCCGCGAGATTCTCCACTTCGCCTGCGCGTTCGCCAGCCCCTCCACGGGCGCGAAAGCCACCGATGACGACCACATCCCCATGCTCCAACCGGAAACCGGCGGAGCCTCCGGCCCCGGCCCCGCCTTCCGACAGTTCGCCAGCCTGGGCGACGAGATCGCCTACGCCACGCGCTGCATCAGCACCTGGCATCAGCGTGGGGATTTCCTGGGCGACATCGCCGTCATCTGCATGAAGCCAGATCACGGCAGACGCATCGCCGATCAGCTCCAAGCGCACGGCATCCCCCACCTGCTCATGGCCGACCGCACCAGCAAACGGGCCTACGATCCCCGCATCTCCCAAGTCAACCTCCTCTCTGTGCAAAGCAGCAAAGGGCTCGAGTTCCGCTCCGTCATCTTCATCGGCCTCGGCCAGATCGACACCTCAGAAACCCAGGCAGACCAGACCAGAAAGCTCCTCTACGTCGGCATGACCCGGGCAAAGGAGCGACTGCTCATCACCTCCTCCGGCCACAACGAATTCACCCAAAGACTCGCCTCCATGACCACCTCCCTCGCCGCAGTCGCCTAACCCACTCTCCCTTCCAGATCTCAATGATAGGGGACAGAAAGAAAGGAAAGACACCGACTAAGGCGGCTACTCATGCCGCCCCGGTCCCTACCACTCCGACATGCAACCGGTAAAGAGCTTCCACCGCCTTATCATAAGGGCTCACCTTCTCGCTCATTGCCCCACTCTAATGAGCCGCAACCGCCGCCTGCAAAAGATTATCCCCCCTCTCTGACGGCACGCACCATGGTGGCACTTCAACTCCGGCGCCCCACTCCCCAGCTACAAACCAGGAGACGGGCCCGAGCACTCCTCCGGAAATCTTTCTGTCCCCCATTTTTCTGTCGCTTTCATTGAGCTTCATGATTGGGTCAGGTTTGATGTGACATTTGACGTGTTCAGCTTTTCCCTCCGCGTTATCGTCCACTTCCTACCCCCAAACGTTCTATCATCATGAAGCGTATGCTTGGATTTCTCTCTCTTGTAACCGTTCTCCTTGCCGGTGGATTCTTTCTTTCGACTTCTCGGGCAGCTACGGAGTCCGCTCCCTACAAGGTGGTCGAGGCCGATGGAGCCATCGAAATCCGTGAGTATGCCACTCTCAAGTTGGCCAAAGTCTCGCTCCCAAGTTCCGATCCCAAGTCGAAAACCATGGACGGTGCGTTCATGAAACTGTTCCGCTTCATTGATGGTGCCAACGAATCGGGCGAAAAAATCGCCATGACGAGCCCCGTGATCATGCAGCATGGTGATCAGGAAAGCTCGATGAGTTTTGTCATGCCCAAGACGCTCGATGC
>JBIIUD010000613.1:0-2995 GCA_044340175.1 Verrucomicrobiaceae bacterium | reverse complement strand
TTTGTCGGATAAAAACTTCACGATGCTCTTCGGATTGAGCACCGCGCGGGTTTCTTGATACAGGAAGGCCTTGTTGGCCGAGCCACCACCTTTGGCGATGAAGAGGAATTTATACGCGTCGCCATCGGTGGCATACAAATCGAGCTGCGCGGGCAGGTTGGTGCCGGTGTTTTTTTCGTCGAACATGTTCAGCGCGGCGTTCTGCGAGTAGCGCAGGTTGTTCTCCGTGTAGGCCAGATAGACGCCCTTCGAGAGCGCAGCCTCGTCACCGCCGCCGGTCCAGACCTGCTGGCCTTTTTTGCCCATGATGATGGAGGTGCCCGTATCCTGACAAAACGGCAACAAGCCTGCGGAAGCCACGTCGGCGTTTTTCAGCATCGTGAGGGCGACCATGCGGTCGTTCTCGCTCGCTTCCGGGTCATCGAGGATGGCCGCGACCTGCTTGAGGTGCTTTGGACGGAGGAAGAAATTGATGTCATGAAACGCCTGGTTCGCCAGCAGCGTGAGCGCCTCGGGATCGACGACGAGCATTTCCTTATCGCCGATCTTTTCGACGCGGACGTGTTCCTTCGTCAGCAGGCGGTAGTCGGTGTCGTCGGTGCCGAGTTCGAGGAGGGGCTGGTAGTGGAAAGCAGGGGTGGGCATGATGGGAAGACTTTGGAATGAGATACGCTGGGAGGCAATGGAGAATGCCTGTCCTACGCAACGAGTTCGGATCCAATGGGAGTGCGCTGAGGGGGTATGAATTGTCACTTGCCTCAGGCATGGCCCTTGCTGGTTCTCAGGCGCATGACGCGCTCATCAACTTTTGCCGCCGTGGCGGTATGGATCTTTTAATGGAGTTCTGGTGAAGCCCGCGCTGAGGCCCTGGCCTGGAACTGTTTGATCCGTGAGTGGCGGCTTTCCCCGCTCATGCCCAAGCAGCTCAGTGCGTTGAATGAAAGTCTCGATACGCCACTGCTCGATGAAGCGGCGTTCACACCGGAGGGCGAATGGGAGAGCTTGGTGCGGGAGTGGGAGTCGAAAACCACCTCGGTGTGCGAGTTTGGATACCTGGATTCAGATCGCGTTGTTTATGGTGTGGCGGTCATTGAATGTGCTAACGCTGGCGAGGCTGTCCTGGCGATCGGTGCTGATGACGGTTTCCGCGCTTACTGGAACGGTAAGGCGGTGGTGGGAAGCAACCGTGTGAGCTGCATTTTTTTGGACGATCATCTGGCAGAAGTCAGCCTGCGCCGAGGACGCAATGTTTTGCTGATCAAGCTGGAGAACTGGGCGGGGCCGGCGGGATTCTGTGCCCGGGCTCATTCCCCACCATATGTGCCAATGGCAGTGACGATCGAGGACAAGCCCCAGGAGGTCCGCATCAAGTAGGGCGGTGGGCTGCACGAAATATGAATAGCAGGTACTTTTTCGCTGTACTCGGCGGATGCGCTGAAACGTGGATACTCAGCCGCAAGCCGTCGCCGCAGGTCAGTTGGGTCTGAGCGAGGCGGCGGTGCGCGGGGAGATCGCGCAGACCGTGAGTGCGCCGGAGGCGGTAGAGTCGGAGCTGGAGAGTTTGCGGGCGGCCTTGCGGAGAGGCTGAATCAGTTGCTGGAAAGCTGCTCTTTGTAATAGACCTTCACGAACTTCATGCCTTTGGCGTCGTCGTAGCCGCGTTCCAGGACGGGGTCGTACTCGGTGGAAAGAGTGGATTTCACATGGATCTCCACGCCGGTGTCGAGCTTGAGCACGGCACCGATGCGTTTTTTGGCTTTGGTCACATCCTTTTTCGAGATCTCAAACTGTTTGTCGAGCGCCTGACCCTGCTCCTCCTCGACTCGGGCGCGGTGCTCTTCGAAGGCGGCCACGGCTTCGGGCGACTTGAGTACGGTTTGCTCGAAATCCTGCAGGTCAAATTGGTCGCGCTCTTCGAAATATTCGAGGGCCTCGCGGGCGGCGTTGCAGGTGTCCCATGGCGGGGTGTCCTCTTCAGGCTTTTGCTCTTCGAGGAAGGACACGGCCATTTTGGCGTAGGCGCTGGTGAGGAAGGCGGCGTCGGGAACGGCTTCGACACTGAGGAACTCCCGCACCCAGAACTTGGTATCGCCGCCGCTGCGGTCGAAGGTGAGCACGTAGTAGCCTTTGTCCCCCTGGTAATCGAGGATGAGGCAGCCTTTATCGATCTTCTCAGGTTGGATGCCCTGCTGGGTGGAGAGATGCAGGTCGCCCTCATGGGTGGTGATGCTGAGGAAAGGGACGACGCTGTCGGACTTGAGGATGCATAGGCCGTTGACCAACTCGCCCTCGATATGAACTTCCTTGAGGAGCGCGATGCAGAGGTCCCCGGATTTGATGTTGGGATGGGTGGACTTGGCGTAGAGGCGTTTGGCGATCTCGATGCCTGCGGGCAACAATTGATCGGGCTCGGCGAAGACGGTTTTGGCGCAGCGGTACATGTCCTGCTTTTCCAGTGAGGTGTAGTGGACAAAGCGATGGCCGACGAGGTTTTTGAAGGGTTTCAGGAACAGAGCGGTGAGGGCTTCCTGATCGGCCTCGGCGATGTCAAACACCCGGCGCGAGGTTTGCAGCGGTTCTTCCCGGAGAGGGTTGCCGATTTTGGCGAGGACGAGCTGGGTGGCGGAGGCGGTGTTGAGGCGGAGTTTCAGGGACATGGAAAGTGGGGGAGCGGAGGATAGAAAGAAAAGCGTCCACGCAAAGTGAAACCCACAACTGTTTGCTGGAGGGCATTCGAGCCTGCTCTATTCGAGCCTTGATTCGGGAAGGGATGGCAAGGGAATAGGGGCAAAGGAATGTTTTTCAAGAGATGAAGCGCATGTCTGGATACACCTGTTACATGAGAGGCTTCACGTCGCTCAGACACCCTGATTCCCGTTCCCCTGTCGAATCCATTTTCCTTTTCAGACTGACGGCTACGCCATCTCGGCCCCTGCTCCAGCTCTTGGGCTCCGGGACCAGTGGTCCCGGCTACAGTGACACGGACGAGCGAAAG
>JBIIUD010000611.1:0-2999 GCA_044340175.1 Verrucomicrobiaceae bacterium | reverse complement strand
GCGCGAAGTCATCCAGAGTGCCCGCCGTCGAGGAATAGCGATGCAAAAGGAGTTCGCGGTCCTGCTGACGCAGCTTTGCCATGCAACCCCGGAGTGCCTCATGACGCCGCTCCGTCTCATCGTCACGCTCAACCAGATCTTGGGCAAGCACCTGCTCCAACTCCTCCCCAAACACCAAACGCGAGTCCCGGGCCTGCTGCTTGCGATGGTTCAGCACTTCAAAACGCGCCACACTGAAGGCCCAGGCCTTGAAGTTCGTGCCGAGGACAAAGTGATCACGCTTCCTCCAAAGCACCGCGTTCGCCTGCTGCACGACATCATGCGCCGCGCTGTCTCCCGGCAGCAGCGCCTGCACATAAAGACGCAGCGGCAGTTGAACCTCGGTCAACTGCGCGACGAACTCTGTTTCCTTGGGATTGTCATTCATGCTCACACCCAAATGCCACAGCACGGCAAAAGGTTAACAACACATCCGTGAAAAAATCACAGCTCGACGCCTCCCACTGCGCTTTTGTCGATATTCGTTGGCTGAGCCCCATCACTTCCCCCACAGCTTCGCGAACTTCTCGGTGACGTGGAAATCATCCTTGCCGGTGGGTGAGAAGGCGGTGCGCTCGGTTTTGCCATCGCGGAGGCGGGTGCGGCCGAGGTTGAAGTGCCAGGGGAAAAGGTCTTTGGGCTGTGCGCCGTCGATGCCTTTGGTGGGATCGAGGGTGAAGGCTTCCGCGCCGACGATGGGGAGGCGCATTTCGATGCTCCAGCGATCCGCGCCGCGATGCACGGCGACCTGCGCACCGCTGGTCCAGTTCACGCCTTTGCCGCCGGTGGCGCGGTCGAGGTCATAGACGGCTCCGGCGGGATTGATGGAGATCTCGTAGTAGCTGCGCGAGGTCGTTTCGATGAGCAGCGTGACGTGATCGCCTTCCAGCAGTTTCGGATCGTCGTTCTTCGTCGTGGTGCTTTGCAGGCCCTTCATGTCCGGCTCCTGACAAACGATGCCGATGTGCAGCGTGCTGCCATCGCGCTGAATCTGGAAGCTGCTGTCGGCCTTCGGCTGCAGGTCCTGCGGGCGCAGCTTGATGAGCGGTGCGATGCGTGCGGTGCCCCAGTAGGCCTTGTCCACATTGCCGTCGAGCGGCTTGCTGCCGAGCGGTTTGGCACCGGTGTTGACGGTTTCGAGCACGCGGTAGTCGAGATCGGTCTCACGCTTGCGGCTGAGTTGCACGCGCAGAGCCTCCAGCGGCTTCATGGTGTCCGCGATTTGCTGAATGCGACGACCGGGAAGGCTCGCGGGATCGGCGGCGGCCTTCGCTTTGGCCAGAAAATCGAATGACTTGCCGATTTTGACCGCATCGGTGCTCATGTGCATCCAGTTGGCCTCCGCGTGGCTGATGAAGGCCTTCATCGCCTCCGCAGCGGGGCCGTAGTAGCTCGTGCAATAGTCGGCGAGCATTGCATTCACGTCCTGATTCGCATCCCAGTAGAGCCGTGCGGTGACGTAGAGATTGAAGTGCTCGATGGCGAGGTCGTGGTAGCCGAAGGACTGCTCCTGGCCTGCGGGATGCGCGTAAATTTCGACCTGCTCGCCGAGGCTCACGCCTTTGAGCTCGCGCAGATCGCGGCTGATCTGCTTTGTGTAGTAAACCGGGCGTCCAGCCTGCTCGGGGCGTGCATTCGTGCTGAAGTCCCAAGTGATGTAGTGGCCCGGCGATAGCTTTTTGAGCCAATCGGCCCGCCATTGCCTGCGTTCGTGCCATTTGGCTTCATCCCAAAACTCTTGCCGATGATGCACGTCGATCAAAACCAAGTTGGGGCTCAGTTTCTCGATCTTCTCAGGCGGTTGCCTGTAGGAGCTGTAGGCGAGGGCGCTCACGAGCCGGTCGGGATGGCTGCGATGCACGTCCAGCGCCACGCGGTTCAAGTAGCCGAACACATGATCCGACATTGTGCCGCTCCATCCGCGCTGCGGGGTGAGTTGCGCTTTCCACACGGGATCATCGCCTTCAAGGCCGCCGTAGCCGTCCACGAGGTCGATGTTGTGCATCGGCTCGTGAAAGTGATCGAACATCGCGCGGACATGCTTCACCTGTTTCTCAAAGAGCATCGGCGAGAGCAGGTTTGGCACGCCGTCGCTTTTGTGCGTGGTGTCACGCTTGCCGTTGATGGTGAGATACATCTCGGGATGCGCCTTCTTCATCTCCTCGCGCTTGATGACGAACTTCATCCCATGGCAAAGCTGAGGAAAGCCCGCGATTTCTGCTCCAAAGTTCACGCCAAGCCGCAGATTCCACAGCGCTCGTTCGCCGATGCCGGTATGCTGCGTGTAGTAAACGAAGCGCCGCAGCCCGAAGTCCGGCGTCACCGTGCGATCCACCTTCGGCAGCGAGATGGTTGCCACCTTCGGCACCACTTCACCGATCTCTCCCGGCGCGAACCAGCGGCAGCCAAGACCGCGCAGGAACTCGTTCACTGCATTGAAGGTGCCCGCATCATCCGTCATCCATACATCGAGCTCGGGATGGTAAAGCTGATACAGCTCGCTCGCCGTGTTCCAAAACGTGTCGCCGGTGATCTTGTCCCATTCGGCGTTCACGCGGGCGGCTTCGTTCTTGTCGCGCTTTCGTCCCCACGGCTCAATCGGCACAAAATCCTTGTCCGCACCCAGCAGCGCCAGCCAGTCCTTGCCCGATGCCATACGAAAGGCGCCGTGCTTGAGGTTTTGGGTGGAAAGGCCCAACTCCTCGGTGAAGCGGCTCATGCCGACCAAAAGCGCCGTTTTGCCCGCGCTGCGCGTTGTGACGACTGGCAGCGTCGCGCCTGACATTTTCAAAAGGGTCTTTTGCAGCTCTTTGGCGGCCAGTTTGGTCATCCGCGCCGGCTTTTCGGCGATGACGATCTCCGCGAGTGGATGGCCGTTTTCGACGAGGAAGGTGTCTGCGGCTTGAAGCGGATTCAGAGCAGCGATGAACAAAACTGAGTGGATGAAGTGGCACATGAGA
>JBIIUD010000610.1:0-3003 GCA_044340175.1 Verrucomicrobiaceae bacterium | reverse complement strand
GGCCCGCACTACGCGGTGCCGAGTGCGCTGAACAGCCTCTACCCGCCCGGACGGCATGGCGATGCCATCCACCTTGCCGCCGATGGCGAGCGTTGGTGGGGCGAGCAGGTGGGCAAGGTGATGCACCGCGTGCTCTACCAAAACGAAGCCTGGCAGCCACTGCGTCCGCGACACGCAAGTCTCGATGCAGCGCGCGCTGCTGTTGTGGTCGAATTCATCGTGCCCCGTCCGCCATTGGTGATCGATACCCATTTCCTTGCACGGCAGGAGATCGCCGCTGAGGGCGGCTTTACCTCGCTGGCCGGCTTTCAGGTTCGCACAGGTGATGGCAAAGCCCATCCGTTGACAGCGGTGGAAATCGCTTCCCCCACGAGTGTGCGCCTCCGGCTCGCCAAAGCCTTGTCCAAGGAGGAAAGCTGCCGCATCAGCTACGGCCATCCTTTTGCAGGTGCTCTGAGCAGCATCATCGAGATTCGCCAAGGAACGGGGGAATTCGAAGAGTTGGTATTGGAAGGGTTGCTGGCGAATCGACTGAAGCAGCTGACCGACGAAGGCGCGTTTTTTGTCACCACCCCCTCCAGCACAAACACACGCGTGCCCATTCGCCGAGTCCGTGAGGAAAGCGGCTATACCTTGCTCGGCTACGAACCGCGCGAACTACGCGATGGCAAGTCATTCAAGGTGGGACAGCCCCTGATGGCGCAGCGCTCGTTCAGCTATGGGAACCTGCGTGACTCGGACCCTGAGAAATCGGTTTACACCTTTGCAGACACCCGCTACGGCACGCGCGCTGGGCAGGCGTATCCTCTGTGGAACTGGTGTGTGTTGTTTTCGGATTTCGAGGTGCAAACTCGGTAGCGTCCCATTTTTGGTCCTTTCACTGAACCAGAAGCAAGAGGCTTGCAGCAGTGTTCCGCGAACGGGAAAGTAGACTCTGTTCAAACCCGTCATGCTCACTTCCATGAAACGTCACCCGCCCTGCATCCTCGCCACCTGCTGTGTGCCTTGGGATGACCACTTTGAATTTCTGGAGGATGTCTTCCGCCGTAGCGTCCGGCATCAGATCCACAGCGGTCTTCGCCATCTCTACCTCTTCGGCACAGCGGGCGAGGGTCATGCCGTCACGGAGTCGCAGTTTGATGCGATCACCCGGGTATTCCTTGAAATAACGCGGAACGAGGGCGTGCAGGGCATGGTGGGACTGATCAGCCTTTCGTTGCCGACAGTCATCGAAAGAATCGAGCGCGCGCGGGCGGTGGGAGCGCGTCAATTTCAGTTGAGTCTGCCAAGCTGGGGCGTGCTGAATGACTCCGAGTTGGCGGCGTTTTTCCAAGAAACCTGCGGACGTTTTCCCGACTGCGAGTTTCTGCACTACAATCTCGCGCGCGCAGGCCGCCTCATCACTGGAGCCGAATATGGCCGTCTCGCGGAGCATCATCCCAATCTCGTCGCGACCAAGAACAGCACTTCCGACCAAGCACGGCTGCAAAGCCTGATGCAGGACGCACCGCAGCTCCAACACTTCATCACCGAGAGCGGTTTCCCCATTGCCGCCATGATGGGTGAATGCGGTTTTTTGATCTCCTATACCTCCACGAATTACCAAAGGGCCACGGAGTTCTTCGAAGCGGGAAGGACCCAGGACGGGGCAAAGCTGGCCGCCATCTCCGCAGAATTTCCAGATCTGATCGCTACTTTAAAAGCAGCCGTTGGCAGCGCCGCCCACATGGACGGGGCCTTCGACAAAATGTTCTGCCGGCTCCACCATCCCGACTTTCCCCTGCGACTGCTCCCGCCCTACGCGTGTGTCAGTGATGAGGCTTTTGAGAGCTATCGCGAGCGGTTGCGCCTTGCCCACCCCCACTGGCGGCCATGAAATCGAACGGATTCCATGGCTCTGCGTTTCAACGGATGCGTTTCTGGACATCTCGATGGCCTGCCCTCCAAACCTCCCTCAAAGAAGAAAAATCCTCCGTCCAGACCCCACACCAGCTCACTCAAAGTCTTGATGATTGACCCCTTGAACAAGCTATGAAGCCTCTTTGCCTGACAACTGCCCTGCCCTACGCTACAGCAGAGCCCGACATCCCGGAACTCGACATGCGAGTGCTGCGCGAGTTGCCTGCGGATGCTCCATGGCCAGAAGACGATGCGGATCGTGTGGAGGTGATGTTTTGCACGCACCCGCCGCCCAACCTCGGTGCCTTTAAAAAGCTGCGTTGGTTGCAAATCGAGTCCGCAGGCTACTCGCATCTTTTTCCTCACCGACTCGCGGAGCGCGGTGTCACCGTGACCAATGCGCGCGGTATCTTCGACTGTCCCATCGCGGAGTGGAACATCGCCATGATGATCAATTTGGCGCGGGATCTGCGCACACTGATTCGCCATCAGGACGCTGGGATTTGGGAACGCTCCGCGCGCTTCACGGGAGAGATCCGTGGGCGCACGGTCGGTCTCTGGGGCTACGGCGGCATCGGTCGGGAGACGGCGCGGTTGGCCAAGATGATGGGGATGCGGGTTCATGTGCTGGCGCGTTCCGTGGCCAAGTCCCGTGCGGATTCTACCTGCATCCCGGGCACCGGTGATCCCGATGGCGTTTTGCCAGACAGGAACTTTACCCTGGAAGAGAAAGCCGCCTTCCTGAAGGGCCTGGATTTCCTCATCCTGGCGGTGCCTCTCACCTCTCAAACCGAGGGCATGGTGGGTGATGCCGAACTGCGGATGCTGCCCCAGGGAAGCTTTGTTCTCAATCCGGCGCGTGGCCCCCTCATTCAGGAGCAAGCGCTGCTGGCGGTGCTGCGTGACGGTCATCTCGGCGGTGCGGCGCTCGACACCCACTACCAGTATCCACTGCCGCCGGAGCACCCTCTCTGGGCCTTTCCGCACGTCATTCTCACCCCCCATATCTCAGGCACCACTTTCTCACCGCATTTTCAAACGGACATGGTCAAAATCTTCCGCGAGAACGCGCGCCGCTACGTCGCCGGGCAGCCGCTGCTCAAT
>JBIIUD010000608.1:0-3006 GCA_044340175.1 Verrucomicrobiaceae bacterium | reverse complement strand
ACCGTAAGTGCGGTCGGCTGGAGGAGTCCCTTTCCCATTACGAATCCATCATCGAACACTATCCCACCGAGCGCGAAGCCTACCTGGAACTGCTGGAGGTGGCGAGGGCGCTGGGCAACTCACGCTGCCTCGCCCGATACACCGCGCGCTTCACCCGGCAGTTTGGTCACTCACCACCCCCTCACGTTGCCGTCGAAGGTGACTCTTGAGCCAATTAAGAAAGCACGTGACAGAAATCGGCGAGGACTTCTCGGGTAGAGTCTTGGCGGGCGCCTCTTGGCCGATGAGGTTGACGATGCAACTGCTGCTGCCGCAGCCCTTTGTTGACACAGGAGAACCCATTGTGGATACTCTTCTTGAATGAGCACGCTGATTGAAATTGAAAGTGCCGTGTCTGCGCTGCCACCGACGCAGCAGCAAAAGTTGCTGGCGTGGTTGCGATCAGTGGTAGAGGCGAAGACGGCAGAGACTTCACCAAGTCAGGCCCGTCGCGAGCTTTGGCTCCAAAAGCTTGAGGTGCGTCGGCAGCGTGGGGCCATGGACAGGAGGGGGACACCGATCACGCAAATGATGGATGACCTAAGGGGCGACTAACCCATGGCGCACTGGGACACTTCAGCTCTATTGAAATTGTTTCTGACCGAGGCAGACACGGCAACATTTGCCGCGCTGGCGGCGGCGGGTTCAGTGCCTGTTACGGTGTTCATCGCGAGACACGAAGCCAGAGCTGCCTTTGTTCGACGTGAGGGCGAAGGTTCCTTGCCTCTCGGCGAGGCGGATCACCTTTATCAAGATCTGCTCGCTGACATTGCCATTGGCGACATCATGGAAGTCCCTTTGACGCCAGCGCTCGAAAGGGAAAACGGCGACGTCTTGAACCAGTGCCTGCTGCATTCGCCACCAGTGTTTGTACGCACGAATGATGCTTTGCACCTCGCCGCGGCTCGGCTGATGGGAGAAAAAGAATTTGTCTCTGCCGATGCTCGTCAGCGTGCCGCTGCGGCGCATCTGGGTTTTACCGTATTGCCGCAGCCGTGAAGGCTCAATGCAGGTAGAAAAACTCGTTGGCGTTGAGCAGGGCGTGGCAGAAATCGGTCAGGGCTTCGCGGGTGGGGTCTTGGCGGGCGGCGGGTTTGGCGGCGGGGGCGCTGGACTCCCAGATGAAGGTGTCAGTGGATTTGCCCGGGACTTCCTGGCCGATGAGGTTAACGATGCAACTGCCGCCACTCACAGTGCCGGCGTTTTGCATCGGCTTCCACTCGGGCTTGCGCTCGCCATTGGAGACGATCACTTGAGCGATGCCGCCATCCCAAAGGCTGCCTTTGTTGATGTCCCTGCCACCGACGACGAGCGCGCGTTTGGTATCGATGTAACCACCCACGACTTCATGCGGCACGGTGACGGTTTGCATGACGGCGGCGGGATCGGTCAGGTCGAGCGCGTAAAAAGTGATGCTGCCGCCAAAGGGGCGACCTTCCAGCGGGCGATTGCTGACGGAAGCGGCGACGTAGTGCGCCTTGCCGGTGGGAATGCGGAGGCCGGAGGCGACGACCTCGTAAGCGTGCGTGCCCTGGAAGTCGTCTCCACTGAGCTGCATGATGAGGTTGTTCGGCTGATAGGCTGACTTCTGGCTGGTAACGCCAAACGCCCAGCCGGCATCGGTTTTGCCGTTATTCCAACGAGAGACGATGGTGCGGACGCTGGCATCAGGGTAAAGCGCATCGAGGTTGACTAGGGCCTCGACAAAGAAACGCTCACCCTCGGTGGCTTCGGTTTTCACGCGAAGTTTTTCATGCGCGGAGCCGGGCTGGAGATGCAGGGCCTTGCTGGTTTTAACGATTTGCGTGACGGAGGAGGGGAAGCGCTTGGAAAGCTCAGCCAGAGGGCTGGTCGCAGGCGGGGGTGGCGGGGCTTCGCGCTTGAGTTGGGCAGTCTGCTGCTTCAGGAAAGCCATAGCACCAGTCAGTTCTTTCGGCGTGGCGGAGCGGTTGAAGGTGAGCTCGTAAGCGGCGCGGACTTGAGCGGCGGGATCACCATAGTGCTCGGAGGTCAGACGGGCAGCCATGAGGCGGGCCCGCTCAATGGGCCAGTCCCCGTTGAACAAAAGCAGGCTTTGAGTGGCGGTAGTGGTGGCGTCTCGTTTGGGGGTGCTAGAAAAGCCAGCAGGAGCGTCAAGACTGCGCAAAATTTCATCCTGGGTGTTGCGAATTTTTTTGGTGTAGATGCTGCGCAGGGGTTTCTTGGCGTCTTGGCCCTCTCCGCCGGCTTTGGCATCCAGTTCACCACTGGCGGCAAGGGCGGCATCACGCGCTTCCTCGGCATCCAGGCGGCGGGGCTGAAAACGCCAGAGCAGCTTGTTCTCCGGGTCCTTCAACAACGCAGCGGCATCCGGCGCGCGGCGGGCGGTCTGGCGGTAGGTGGCGGAGAGCAGGATCTTTTTGTGCAAGGGTTTCAAGTGCCAGCCATTGGCTAAGAAGTCGGCGGTGAGCCAGTCCAAAAGCTCAGGATGCGTGGGCTTCTCGCCCAGGCGTCCGAAGTCGCTAGCGGTGGCGACGAGACCGCGCCCAAAATGGTACTGCCAGACGCGATTAACGATGACGCGGGTGCTGAGCGGGTTTTTCGGATCCGCCAGCCAATTCGCGAGCACGGTGCGACGGCCACTGGTGGCGGCGCCGGTTTTGGGCTCGGGGATCTTGGCTTCTTCTGGGCTGAGGAGGGTGAGAAAGCCTGGATTGGTTTCCACCCTACCGGCTTTCCGGGTGATGAAGGATGCGGGGGTGGGTTTGAGGCCGGTCTCGCCGATGACGAAAGCCGTCAGCGGTGTTTTGGGCTTCAAATGATCAAACTTCGCCAGCTCGGCCTGAGCCTCTTTCAATTGGGTGGCTTCCGGCTCGGGGAGCTTGTCAGTTTTGTAGCGGGTGCGCTCAAGGTCAGCCTGCCGATACGCGAGCTGGACGACCTGCTCTTCATAAGGCGAACGCTCGGCCTTCGGCTTGGCATACATCG
>JBIIUD010000609.1:0-3006 GCA_044340175.1 Verrucomicrobiaceae bacterium | reverse complement strand
TCCGATGACGGACATGATGTGTCAAAGGGGAATCGCGCTGGTCCGGCGTTCGCTCAGGAGGGCGGTGGAAACGGGTCAGGATCTGGACGCTCGGTCCGACATGGCGCTGGCGGCGTTGTTTGGCGGGATGGCGCTGGCGAATGCAGGGCTGGGAGCGGTGCACGGTTTTGCGGCACCGCTGGGCGGAAAGTTGGGTGTGGCTCATGGCGCGGTGTGTGCGGCGTTGCTGCCAGCGGTATGGAAGGTGAACCTGGAGGCGATCAAAAAGCGGGGAGTGAGCGCGCAGGTGGATCGCTTTCAGCAGGTCGCGGTGTGGCTCACGGGTGAGTCTGCGGTGGATGCTGAGGGGGGTGTGGAATGGCTGCGGAAGTTGGTGGGGGATTTGCGCATTCCGGGGCTCAAGGCACAGGGGGTAAACGAGTCCGCTTGGGATGAGGTGATCCCTTTGGCGATGCGTGCGAGCAGCATGAAAGCGAATCCAGTGGCCCTCACGGAGGAGGAACTCAGGCGCTGTTTGGAGGGGGCTGGATGAGAGAATGGGATGAAAAGCGGTGAGTGGCTGAAAGGAATGGCGGTGTTTGGCGGGTGAAGTTCCTGTCACAGTTGGTTTGACATGGCTGTGCAAGTGGAAAGAGTGTAGGCATAAATGGAGGAGCCCACCGACAACATTGACGCACCTGAAGAGGTGAAAAAAGAGCGCATCTTGTGGGAGAAGACGCGCAAGAGCCTCATCGAACGGCTGAACAACTGGGAGGACCAGCGCACCTGGAATGAGTTCTACCAGACCTACTGGCGGTTGGTTTACAGCGTGGCGACGAAGTCGGGGCTGACTCGGGAGGAAGCGTTTGATGTGGTGCAGGAGACGATCATCGCGATCGCTCGGCAGGTGCAGAAGGGGCAGTATGATCCGCGGGCGGGCTCGTTCAAGGCCTGGCTGCTGCAGATGACGCGGTGGCGGATTTTGGATGTGTTTCGTGCCCGCAAGCGCCAGCCGTCTCTCTCCAACCAGGGCAATGCGGACAGTGAGGATAGCCAAAATTTGGCGATGGAGCGGCTTTCTTCTGAGAAAGACAATTTGCTGGAGAGCATTTGGGACCGGGAATGGCGGGATAACATCAGTTCTGCGGCTTTGGAACGTGTGAAGGCAAAGGTTTCACCGCGACAGTTTCAGATTTTTGACTGTTACGTGATGAAGGGCTGGGGTGTGAAGAAGACGGCGGAAGCCCTCGGGATCAATGCGGCGCAGGTCTATTTGGCGAAGCACCGGGTGGGCAATTTGGTAAAGAAGGAAATCCAAGGGCTTGAGAATCAGCTGCTGTGATGGCAGACTAGAGCGAATATTTCCGTTTAATCGTGCCGGGGCGTCACTGCCGGTGGTTTCGGAAGTGAGCCAACCCAACGTGAGGCATGTCTGACTTTGAGGACCCACGCGATCTCCAGCCACCGGCTGACGGGGTAGCTCCGGTGCGGCCAGCGGTGGTGAAACCGATGATTGTGCAGCAAGAGGCGGTGGAAGGCTGGGGCAGTGAAGCTGAAACTGTGTCAGCCCGTGTGCCGATTCTTGAGCCGCGTCGTGAGGTGGCCAGAGCGGGGGAGGTGAAGGCGGTATCCCATCGCGATGATTTGGTGATCCCTGACTACACGCTGCTGAAACGCATCGGCTCCGGTGCGTATGGTGAGGTGTGGCTGGCGCAGAGTGTGACGGGGGCGCTGCGGGCGGTGAAGATCGTTTGGCGGGAGGACTTTGAATTGACGAAGACCTTTCACCGCGAGTTCGAGGGCATTCAGCAGTTTGAGCCGATCTCGCGCGGGCATCCCTGTCTGGTGCATATTTTGCATGTCGGATGGAATGAGCACAAAGGTTTCTATTACTATGTGATGGAGTTGGCGGACGACGCGGAGAAGGGGGCGCAGATCGATGATCTGGCGGCCTACAATGCGCGGACGGTGACCTCTGACATGAAGGCGCAGGGGCGTTTGGATCTGCATTTCTGCCGGGAGGCGGGCATGTATCTGGCGGATGCGCTGGGTTACATGCATGACCACGGATTGACTCATCGGGACATCAAGCCCTCGAACATCATTTTTGTGGGTGGGATGTGCAAGTTGGCAGACATCGGACTGGTGGCCGCGTCCGGGGAGCGAACGTTTGTGGGCACGGAAGGCTTTGTGCCACCGGAAGGCCCGGGCACACCGCAGGCGGACATTTACAGCCTGGGCAAGGTGCTTTATGAGATGAGTTCTGGGAATGACCGGATGGAGTTTCCGGAAGTGCCGGCCAGTTTGCGTGACGACGAGTGGGATTTCTGGGTGGAGCTGAATCGCGTGATTTGCCGGGCCTGTGCGCCGGATCTGAAGGAGCGTTATGCCACGGCGGGGCATTTGATGCAGGCCCTGCAAGGATTGGGCGCACGTAAGCCGGAGCCCTTGATGCGGCGGACGGCGCGCGCGGCTCTGGTATTGGTGGCGGCATCAGCGCTGGCAGGAGGGGCGCTGGTGATGGGGCGTCAGCAGTTGGACTGGAGCTACACGGTGCCGATGCCAGAGCGTCCGGCCAAAGTGGCGCAGGCTGGGCCGGAGACACCGAAGATGGGGCGGCCCTGGAAAAGCAGAGCGGGGCGCTGGTTTTCCTTTCAAAAGGATCGGCACGTGGCGGATCTGCCGTTGGAATTTGAAATGTTCACGCGCTATCTGGACGCCACGCTCATGCCTTTTGAGGGGGAGGTGGTGGGCTACACGGCGCCGGGAGACAAGCGGCTGAATGTGGTGCTGGTGAATCCCCGGGACGCGGATGCTTATTGCGCCTGGGCGACGGATGAGGAGCGGCGCACGCGGCATCTGGACGCGGATCATGAGTTTGGTTGGGCGCCGATGCCGCTGAAGCTGGAGCAGGCAGGCACCTCGAATCGCAAGGAGTTGGTGGCGGTGCGAACGCAGGTGATGCAGGTGCCGGTGGGCAGGCTGCGGTTGCTCTCAGTTCCAGAGGGGGCGGAAGTTTACAAAGAA
>JBIIUD010000607.1:0-3007 GCA_044340175.1 Verrucomicrobiaceae bacterium | reverse complement strand
CTGAAGGCTTTTGAAACCAGTGCCCGATGAGCAGGAAAGAACTCAATCCCACGAGTTCCCAGAACACAAACATCATCACCAGATTGTCCGCCAGCACGATGCCCGTCATCGAGAACAAGAAAAGCGACAGCGCCCCGAAGTAGCGCGGTTTAGCGTCATCGTCTTCCATGTACTTGACGGAAAAGACCTTAACCAGAAACCCGATCAGCGTCACGATGAACATCATGCCCGCACTTTGACCATCATGCAGCACATCAATGCCGACGTTCAGCAGTTTGCCACCATCGAGAATCAGGAAGGGCATGAGCCGAATGGTCTCACTGCCCACCACGCCTAAGTTGAAGATCGAGCAGAGCAGACAAATGGCCGAAGAGGCCACCGCCAGAAAAACGCACACATTGACCCCGAGCACTTTACGCCCCAAAAGGATCACCAAAGCCACCGCCAGCGGCAGGAACAGCAGGATGTTCATCAGCGGTGCCGATTGGGTGACGAGTTCAGGAGCGGTAGGCATGGCAATGAAAAATCTAGGGCGCGGCTCTCAGCGGGTTAACCTTGCATCCGGGTGATGGCGTCCACCTCGACCGATTGGCGGGTGCGGAACAGCGCGACGATGACAGCCAGGCCTACCGCCACCTCGGCAGCGGCCACGGTGATGGTGAAGAAGACTAACGACTGCGCTGCGTAGTCCGGCAGCCCTTCGGTGACGCGAAAACGGGAGAACCCGACCAGGGCCAAGTTGGCAGCGCTGAGCATCATTTCCAAACACATGAAGACAATGATGATGTTGCGCCGGATCACCACGCCCGCCAGCCCGAGGGCAAACAGGGCACCACTGACAAAAAGGTAATGATTGAGGGTGATCATGCGGGAGGAAAAAAGGAGCCAGCCTTCAAACAGACGGTTTTGCTTGAGATTCGCGTTTGCTTAACACGACCACCCCGACCGTTCCCACGAGCAGGAGCAGGCCGACAGCTTGGAGATGAAAGCCATAGCGTTCGAAAAGGTTCATGCCCACCAGCTTCGCATCCGGCAGAGTGCCCGCAGCCAGGTCTTGTTGAATGGTCTTAACGCCCGCCACGTCGGCACGTTTTGAAGCCTGTTCAGTGGAAAGAGGCACTTGGGCGGTGGTGACAGCCCCTTCCTTGAAAGCTCCCAGCACGGTCGCCACTTGCAGCGTTAAAACAACCGCTAGCACGATGCCCCCCACGACAGCCGCCATATTTGCCCTGCGCGACTCTTCCTTTTGAATGTCCAACAGCATGATGATGAACAAGAACAGCACCATGACCGCACCGGTGTAGACCAAAATCTGGATGATGCCGATAAAGTAAGCGTCCAGACTGATGAACAAAGCCGCCAAACCCACGAAAGAGACCGCCAGTGAAAGCGCGCTCGTTACCGGATTGCGCGCCAGGATCACATTCAGGCCAAACCCCAGAGTGATCGCGGCAAAGAGATAAAAAAGAAGACTTGGCATGACGGCTCAGTCAGAAATCGGCGGGGGTTACTTGAGATCGTTCCACTTGTTAACCAGTCCGGTGCGCACGCCGCCGATCTGGTAGAGTTTTTCTTTGTCGTGGACCATCTCCTGACGGCTGGTTCCTGTGATCGCGTAGTCTTTACGCAAAAAGATAGCCTGTTCGGGGCACACTTCTTCACACATGCCGCAGTAAATGCAGCGGATCATATCGATCTCAAACTCACGCGGGCGCTTTTCCACTTTGGCCCAGGGATCATCACTCGGGATCTCACCAGGGATGATCTTGATAGCCTTCGGGGGGCAGATGAACTCGCAGAGTTGGCAGCTCACGCAGCGCTCGCGACCGTGCTCATCCGTCACCAAGGCTGGTGCACCGCGGTAGTGCTCAGGCAGGCTTTCATCCCATTTTTGTTCAGGATACTGCATCGTCACCACCGTCTTGCTGCCACGCAGCGTTTTGATGGTGCGTATCGCGTGACCGAGCGTGATGAGCATGCCCTTCACGAAACCGGAAAGGAAAATCTTTTCGTGCCAGGCGAGCTTGGGGCGTTGAACAACGATGGTAGGCATGGAGAATTGGGCGTGTTGAGGGTTTATTTCAGCGGCACCCACCAGAGCAGAAGAGCGGTCAAAAAGACATTCAGCAGGGCCACTTCGAAGAATACGAGCCAGCCTAGCTTCATGAGTTGATCAAATCGGAACCGAGGCAGTGTCCACCGCACCCAAACGAAGAAAATGATGCAGGCGATCACCTTGGCAAAGAAGGTGCCGATGTGCAGCAGGCCTGTGTAGAAGGGCGTGTTGCCCGCCTCAAAGTGGAACTGCAGGCCCGTCAAATCACTCAGGACCGGACCAAAGGGGATGCTCCATCCGCCAAAGAACAGCGTCACCGCAAGGCCCGATCCAATGATCATGGCGGCATATTCACCCAAGAAAAACAGGGCAAACTTCATGGAGCTATACTCCGTGTGGTAGCCTGCCACGAGTTCCGTCTCACACTCTGGAAGGTCGAATGGCGTCCGATTGGTCTCCGCGAACAGCGAGATCGAAAACACCACAAACGAAATCACAATCGGAATCAGCAACACCCAGCGCGACACACTCAAGCCCTCACCCCAAAACGGCAGCAGCAGCCAGCCGTTCGCATCCTGATAAGCGGACATCTTGCCGAGATTCAGCTCCCCGAAGATCATGATCACCGGAATGATCGAAAGGCCCAGCGAGATCTCATACGAGATCATTTGCGCGCTCGACCGCACACCACCCAAGAACGGATACTTGGAATTGGACGCCCAACCGGCCAACACAATGCCATACACACCCAGTGAAGAGATGGCGAACATGAACAGCGGACCGACATTGAGATCCGCAATCACCATGCTGAAAGGAGCACCAAGGCCTGCCCAACTGAGGTCCAATTCACTGCCAAAGGGCATCACCGCAGCGGTCAGCAGCGCCGGGACCATGGTCAAGCAAGGCGCCAGCCAGTAGTAAAAGGTATTCACCGACTTCGGTGTGAAATCC
>JBIIUD010000606.1:0-3008 GCA_044340175.1 Verrucomicrobiaceae bacterium | reverse complement strand
TCCCGCAGAGACTGAGCAGGGGCAGTGAGAGGAGAAACCGTTGGTTCATGCAGCTAATGGAAACGCCTGTTCGGCACGCCACCTATCCGACGAAAGTCCTAGTCCATTGGTCCGATACCACGGCGGCGGGACTCCGCCGATGATGGCGAGGTCGATAAACCCACACTCTATGAACACCATCCTCGTCTCGCGAATCCTCTTTGCCGCTACCGCACTGGCCCTCCTGCCAGCGCATGGAGCGATTCCTGGCATGAACATCATCCGGCTCACCAGCCCAGAGCCAGCGGCGGACCGCAACTTCGGCTCCACCTGCGTTTTGAATGAGCGCTACGCCGTGGTCTCCGACGCGAGTATTCCGTCTGACCTGGGCATTATCAACCAGGGTCGTGTGCGGGTGTATGACCCTGCCACAGGCTCTCTACTGAGAACTCTGAAAGCCTCCCACACGGCGACGGTGCAGTATTTTGGACGAAAGCTTGCGATTCACGGTCATCTGCTGCTCGGGGGCTGCTGCAGCGAGCAGGTGTTTTTATTTGATTTGAACACTGGCAAGCAACTGCGCACCTTTCTCAGTCCCGGACCGGATATCTCCAGCTTCTTTGGAGAGGTCATGCAGCTCACGGATCGCCACGCCATCATCTCGCATCCCAGTGCGGCGGTGTATGTCTATGAGTTGGGCAGTCAGGATCCGCCGCTGGTGCTGCCACCTCCTGACCCGAACCACATTGGTTGGTTTGGCTATTCCCTTTACGGCTACGAAAACATCCTGCTGGTTGGCCACCTGTTTGATGCTTCAAACAAAGGCATGGTACATCGCTTCGATCTGACGACCGGACAGTTGCTCGGCTCCCACCCCGTGCTGGACGGCCAGCTATTTGACCGACTCGGCTCCGCACTCGCTGGTGCAGGGCACACGGCTTATGTTAGCAATAGCCCGAATTCAGGTCCAGGCAAAGCTTATCGCATCACACTAGATGGTATGGTCGGGCACGCATTCAATCTCGACCCGATGATGGGCGGCGACCGAAAGTTTCACCCGGCGGCGTTGAGTGGCAATCTAGCCGCCTGGAGGGCGGGTGGTGAAGTGGTAATCTCCGATGCCAAGACGCTCACGCCATTTCTAACTATTACGAGCGCGGATCTGGAAACCAACAGCGACTTGGGTAGCCTGGGCCTGGCGGCGAATCGGCTTCTCATCAGTGCCTGGAAGGACAACTCCGCTGGGGCAGAAGCAGGCGCTGCCTTTTTGGTGCAAACAGTGAGTGAGCCGATGCCCGGGGCGGTGGTGGCCACGCGTGGCGAGATGGCCCCCGGTGCCACGGATATCACCTACCACAGCCTTACCGCTGCCGCCATCGATAGCAACGGGTGTGTCGTGTTGGCCAGCAGCCTTCGTGGTAAAGACTCCAACAAAGGCCGCGATACTGCCGTCTTTGACGATCTGGCCAGCAAAGGCGTGCTCGATCTTTTGGTCAAGAGCCGGGACGACCTAGGCTCCGGTCTGCGTGTGGCCTCCGTGACCGCTCCGCTGATGAACAACGGCTACGCGTTATTCACCGCCAGGCTCGCCGGCACTGGCGTTACCTCCGCCAGCAATCGCATGGTTCTGCGCAGCAACGGCACCAGTGTGCTGCCACTGCTGCGCACGGGGCAGGCTTTGCCCGTTTTTGGCGGTGATCCGCTGGGCTCCTTCGGAACGCTCGCGCAATCGGCTACCACCAGTTACTTCTCTACGGTGGTGCGCCTGCGTGGCACCTCGGCCGCGACGGACTCCGGCCTGCTGATGGCGCACAGCAACATGGCGAACCTGACCGACGGCCTGCGCGAGGGTCAGGCTACTGGAATCACCGATGTGGACTTTGCTCAGTTTCTACCACGGGTGTCGCATTCTCAAGGCGCGGTCGCCTTCACGAGCATGGTCAGCGGACCGACGGCTCAGAATCAAGCCCTGTTTGTCAGAGCTTTTGGCGGCGCACCGACTCTGGCCGCCCGCAAAGGTTCCCCCGCTTCCGGCATCGCTGGGACCGTCTTCAGCTCCTTCCTGGCTGAGAATACCGTTCATCTGAATCATGTTGTTTTTCGCGCCAAAGTTTCCGGGATTGGCATCAAACCCACCAACAATGAAGGCATCTGGCAGGGACCGCCGGCCATGCCGAATCTGGTGGCGCGCACCGGCACCCAGGTGCCGGGCTTCACTGCTGGCGTGGTCTGGTCCCGTTTCCTGCAGGTCTGCCCGCAGAACGACCGTATACTCCTCCGTGCCCGCCTGCGGGGTCCCGGCATCAAAACCTCCAACGACGAGGTCCTCTTCCTTTACCAAGAAAATCAAAACTTCCTCCTTCTCTACCGCGAAGGCGAGACGCTGCCAGGCATGAATGGCGCGCGCGGCGGAGTCATCCGTCGTCTGGAAGCCCACAGCGACGGCAGCTACCAGCTCATCGTCTCTCTCGGCAAAGCCAGCGCAGCCACTAATTTGGCCTTGCTCGGCGGCAACACCTTCAAGAGCACCCCTGGCAGCACCCTGCGCCGGGCGGAGCTGAAGCTGCGCAAGGGCACGGTTATGGCCGTCAGCTCCGGCGGAAGTGGAGCCCGGCTCACCAGCCTGAATTTTGCTCACCCGCTCACTCGGGATGCCAGCGGCATGGGCTGCAAAGGGCTGCCAAGCGTGACCTGCCAAGCAGGCACGTTGATGCGGCTGACTTTCAAGAATCGCAGCCTGCAACTCGTCAGGTTACCGTGATTGCAGGCGACCTTTCTGGCCACAGGGTAGAGAGGTTGCCCAGACCTGGAGCCGCAGCCGAAGGAGGCGGGGCGCGGGTGTGCCCATCGTCAATCAAGCCCTCCTGCGCGGTGATGCGAATGCAAGTACTGCTGCAGGACAGGGATTTCAACTCCGAAGAAAAAGCGGCGGTCCTTGGAGGGGACCGCCGCTGAAGGGAATCACTATGAAAGTGCGCGCGGCCGCGACTTAATACACACCTTCGACGATCTTGTTCTCCATCGCACCG
>JBIIUD010000605.1:0-3016 GCA_044340175.1 Verrucomicrobiaceae bacterium | reverse complement strand
TTCAAATCCGCCCCGGCCCCTCAAAAGCCATTTCCTAGCAGTCAGTAGGCAACCTGGTTCCACTTTCTGTCTGCGAATGAGAAGCGTCGAGCCTTGCGTTTTCCGCCGCGTTCACGGCTTCCATGCGGCGCCCCTGGCGGCGATGCTGTGCGGGGGGACTTCGAGCTGGCCTATGGGACTGGCACCTTGGAAAAAGGCGACGCGTTGCGGTTTTGACGTCGGGTTCCAGGCAATGAGCGTCCGGGTCTTCCGCGCGGCGTTGGCGTACACCATTGAGGTCGGGGATGAGCCGTGCGCCGTGAAGTCGGGTCGACCCAGTTCAACAAGGGCGCTGGCCTGCCAGTAGGTGTTCATCATCCACTCGTTGTGCGCGATCGTGTCGCCCGGTTCGGACCCGAGCTTGTTGAGTCCGGCGACGACGCGCACGGCATCCGCATGCATGAGGAAGCCGAGGTGGTAGCTCGCAAGCTCACCCCCGAGGGATGGGATGTCAGCCGCTTTCCTTGGCGTGTCCGGCTTTTTCGCCGCTTCTTTTTCTTCAAATGCCACCTGCTCGCGTTGCCATCCGGCGTGGACTCGGGTGATGAAGGTCTGGTCGCGATCATAGAAGGCCAGATGCGGGGCGGTGGGAAGCCACTGGATGCCGTAGATCCACGCCGGGCTGGCGGTGAACCATGTGCCCCACACGATGCTGTGGCTCCAGATCATGCCGCAGGCCTCGTGAGCATAGTTCTTTGGAAACACGTCATCGTGCGGGTCGAACCAGTACTCGACATTTGCCCGTGTCTCGAAGGTGTAGCCCATCACGCCCGCCGCCGTGAGTTCCTCATCGCCGAGGGCCTCGCCAAGCAAAATCATGCCGGCCCATGAATTCACGGCCTCGCCCGTGCTCTCCTGGTTGTTGCCGTCGTGAAAACCGTTGCCGTCGGCAAAACTGTGGCCACGCCAGAGGTCAAAGGTGCGGAAGCGCGGAAAGCGTGTGTCGGCGCGATCATAGTTCGCGTAGTTCTTGGCGAGCATCTTCGCAAACTCACCGAACTGCGGGGCAAAGTCCGGCTGCAACTGCGAGAGCAGTGCCGCGGCATAAACGAAATAGCCCTGATGGAAGTGCGTGTCGGTGAAGTGCTCCGAGCCATACGCGGAGGGGAAGCCGACGAGCCCTTTGCGCCGGGGGTAATAGGCGAAGAATTGCTCACTCTCACCCGGCGAGAACGTGAACCAGTTCTCCAGGCCCGCGCGGAGTTTCCCGGCGATGGCATCAAACGAGGCGTCCCGCATCTGCCGCGCGATGAACGCCGCCTGCGCGTGCTTCACGAGTTCCTTGCCACCCCAATAGGTGTCGCCGCGCAGTTGCTTATTCGGGTCCGTGAAGTGCGTCGCGAGCAATTCCCTCACTCGTGCCACGTCGAACGATGGGGTGGCTGGCGCGGGCAGGTTAGGCAGGATGCCGTTAAACGGATGCACGAGTGTGAAGGTGTCACCCGTGCCGCACCTCATCGTGCCACGAATGGTGGTGTAGAACGGGCCTTCGAGCTTCAGGGGCGCGGTGTTCTCCCGCCAGTGATGCGGCAGGAAGCCCTGGATGACCTGTCTGCCTGCGCCCTCCTTCAACGGCTCGGTGATGATTTTCCACGTCGTCGTCAGGCGGCCTGCCACTCGGTCGTAGTTCCACGAGAGCTGCGTGTCACGCGGCACCGCGAAGGCGTGTCGATGAAACAAGGTGATGTCCTTCTCCGCAGGCAGCGGACAGACGACGAAAAAGGCCGGCTTCTCCGCGAATGTCACGGCGATGCCCGCCTCCGTCTGCTCGAACCTCGTCCCGTCGGGTGCGAACACGCCCCAAGCGCGCCCTTCATGCGTGAGGCCGAGCGCATCACCCGTCATCGGCAGCGACGCCGCAGTACCATCGAGCTTAAAATAGGTCGCCGCCCCCTTCCCGCGCGAGCCCTGGCCCTGCTGGCCACCGAGCGCGATCAGCGGCTGCACGCCGGTGAACTCGCACCACACCGCCGGCATTCCCTCTCCGAGTGTCACGTCCATGAAGCGCGCATCGCTCTCGAAGGACCGGAATGACACCGTCCAGTCCGTCCACTCCTTGGCTCGGGAATCCACCGGCTTGAAGTCGCGACCCGTGATGATGAGGGGCCACTCCGCCAAGGCCCGCGCGCCATCGCCGCTGAAGTTCTGCACCTGAAACACCTCCACGCCCTCCGCCGTCGCGTCCACCTTGTGCGGCATTGCCCACAGACCCGTCCCATAGGGCTGGAAAATCAGATTTTGGAACCATTTGTTCGATGGCACTGGACGTCCGTCATCCTTCACGAGGTAGAGCTTGCGGGTCTCGACAGCTTCCACGCGGTCAATGCCCGTCTTTGGGTCCACCATTTTACCGAGCGGCGGTGACGAGGCGTATGAGGCATTTCCTATGGCGACGGGCGGCTGCTCAGCGTGGGCCGACAGCCCGGATCCGAGCAGGGCGATGAGGACGGGCAGCCGAAGGAAGGTCATTTTGAAAGGGGGGGTGCAAGATTAACCTGAGTCCCAGAACGAGAGATGAAGCCACACTCCGAAGTCCCTTTTGGCAGGAATAGCCCGCTCAGAGAGAGCTTCAGAATCCAGGGCCAAGAAGTTACGAACCTCGGCAGGCAGATGATTCTTGCTTTCTTTGAGGGGGGTATCCGACCGCGGAGGCGGACTGGGGGTTCGGGCTGGGTGGTGGGGCGTTGGAGGCCTTCGGGTATAAGGGTGTCAGATTGGATGCCTTTGAGGAGGAGTTTGAGTTTTTTCAGTGGTAGGTGCCGGCCCCGTCAAAAGCAGTTTCTTAGCAATAAAAACCTCATGAAATGGGTGATTGCCTGAGCGATGTCGGCAGGCATCATTTTACCTCGCTCATTCATGCGCATTTTTTGGCTCCTTGCTCTCATCCAACTCTCCGCGCTGCTCATCAAAGCGCAGGAAGAGGTGACGCTGCTGCATTTCAAGCCGCGTGATCACGCGCTGGGAGATGTGCACCCGT
>JBIIUD010000604.1:0-3027 GCA_044340175.1 Verrucomicrobiaceae bacterium | reverse complement strand
GCCGCACAAATTCGTCCGCAAACCGCAGCGGTTGCTTGGACAAAAGGGTCTCCCCGCGAATCACCACGGCCGCCTCCAGCGTGCCACCTTTGATGAGCCCCTTCTCCAATAACGGCGCGATGTCCTCGTAATAAACAAAAGTGCGCGCCGGAGCGATTTCCTTCTCAAAGATCTCTGGCGTGATCTCAAGGCTTTGAAACTGCGTGAAACGCCCATTCGGCCCCACGTTCGTGCAGGAAATGCGGAACTTCTTGTCCGGCACAATCGTCATGATGCTGCCATCCCGCGTCTCTTGATAGATCGGTTCCCGAATCTCAAAGGTCTTGCGCAGCTCCGTCTGCTCCTGCAGCCCCGCCTTTTTGATCAACTCCACAAACGGCAGCGCGCTGCCATCCGCGATCGGAGGCTCATTGGAGTCCATCTCCACAATCGCGTTGTCCACCCCCATGCCTGACAGTGCCGCCAAAACATGCTCCACCGTATGCACATTCACCGCCCCATCCGCGATCGTCGTCGCCCGCTCCACCTTCTGCACCTTCTCCACCTGGGCCGCAATGAACGGCTTATCTTCCAGGTCGATGCGGCGAAATTTGATCCCATGATTGTCCGGTGCGGGCTGCAGCGTCAACGTGACCTGTTCCCCCGTATGCAGAGAGGTTCCAGTCAGTGAAGCAGATTTGGCCAGCGTGTGTTGGCGTTCGGAGGCAGGCATAAAGAAAAAGGAGTCGCCCAGTTACCCCCTCGCCATCCCAGGGTCAAAAGGAAATTGACCCCTCCTTGTGACTGAAATTCGATCTTGTTTTCCCGCTCCCGTCACGTTCTGCCCTGGAAACAAAGCGCCCCATGCTTTATCTAATACCCACTCATGAAGACCATCCTCTGCTTCGGCGACTCCAACACCTGGGGCTTTCACCCCGCCAGCATCACCTCCCCTTTTCCTATCCGCCACCCACACGACGTCCGCTGGACGGGCGTGCTCGCCCGCGAGCTAGGACCGGATTACCGCATCATTGAAGAGGGCCAAAACGGACGCACCACCGTGCATGAGGACCCCTTCAACATCGCCCGCAAAGGCCTCGACTACTTGCCTGCCTGCCTGGAGTCCCACAAGCCGATTGACCTCGTCGTCCTCATGCTCGGCTCCAATGACTTGAAGTCCGTCTTCAACGTGCCCCCGGGGGAAATCGCCGCAGGCGCAGGAGTCCTGGCCCGCCTCATCCTCAGCCACCCCTCCGGCCCGCGCAATCGCCCCCCCCAACTTCTCCTGGTCTGCCCACCACCCGTCGGTGACATGTCGCACCTACCAGACCTCGCCGCCAAGCTCTTCGACGGCCCCGCCCGCAGTCGCCAGTTCCCACGCCACTACGAAGCCCTCGCCGCGAACCTTGAGTGCGCTTACCTCAACAGCCAAGAAATCGTCACCCCCAGCAAAGAAGACGGCATCCATCTCGATGCTCCCGAGCATGAAAAACTCGGCCTTGCCATCGCCGCCCAAATCCGTCACATGGCGGGCTAATTCTGTATCGGCTTCACCAACCGTAACGGGGTTGCGCCGCCATTTTCGCTGCCATCGAAGAACACCACCACATCCACAAACGCCGCCGTTTCTTCGATCACCATCACCCCTTCAGCCTTTCCCCCTGCAGGCACACCTCCTACCGTCACCAAAGCCTGATTGGGTCCGGCCCAGTGGTGGAGGGTGAAGCCACTCTTATCTTCACTGCTGCCAGCGGGTCCTGCCACAACCAGAAAGCCATCGCTCACTCGCGCAAGGTCCCGAATCCCCCGCCCCTCTCCCAAGGACAGCTCATGCGTTCGTTGCACCGACTTTAGCGGATCAGCAAAGAGTTCGTCTGCCCGGACTTCCACCACAAACGCTTGCCCGACCACACTTGGAGACCGCACTCCAAAAAACAGGCTCCCATCCCGTTCAGCCAGCCCCTCCATGTCCAGCCCCCCTTTGTCCTGATGGATTCGGACGGCATCCCGAAGCTTCTCATTGGCCATGAGAACCGGTAAGAGTGTGGTGTCTTGGAAAAGTTTCTCCCTCAGAGTTCCGGCACTGATGGGCAGACGAAAGACACGCTCACGTTCCGGCGCAATAGCACCCGACTTTCGCCCCAGGCCATGAGAGCCGGTCACATACACAGACCTTCCATCGGACGAAAGAGAGATTCCTTCCAAGTCAAACTCCGTCCCTTCCATCGACATCAAATTCACCGACTCGCCCGCGACGATCTTCGCGGCCTCGCGGTCATATTGGAAAAACTGAACCGCTCGCGTCTCATCACTCACCAGCAGACCCACTTTCGCGCTCACGGCTACCGCTCCACTGATATCGGTGTCTTTTTTGATCTTACCCTTCACGCGCCAGACCTCACCAGCCATCTCTACCCGCCATGGTTCTGCGGCTCTCGCCAAAACCAAACAAAACAGGCAACCCAATAAATTCGCTCCCAAAATTACAATCGTCTTCATTGCATTCAAATTGCCTCATTCATCCCAAAAAGGAAAGGTGTTGCTACCGAACCACCACCTCGACCCCTACCCATGGAGGCTTCAGCCGATCATCAATCCCAAGGAAACGCCAAGGAGCCGCTACAGCAGCGTGTGGACCGTGGACGGGTCTGTCCTGCGTGACGTTAGCGTTAAAGAACGAAAGTCGAATCCAGACCCTCCCTCTTCACCCCCCCTCTTGTTTAACCGGAATCCAATACCCGAGATTCGTGAGAGGCGCTGAAGCTGGATTGCTCAAACCTATCGAGTGCCTCCAGCATCGGATTTCGGGCTCAAACGATCCCCACCCCGCCTCACCGCCTCTGGATACCGCGCCAAAATCCGCTTCAGCGCCGCCACCACCTCAGGCTGCTCCCCCGCCAGATTGCGCCTCTCCAGGGGATCTTTTTCATAGTCGTAGAGCTCCCACTCCGCCGTCTCCGCAGGCTGACCAGGATTCCGCCACTCCACCAACCGATGCCGCTCCGTCCGGATGGCCCGCCCGATCTTCGCATTCGGGTAGGCATGAAA
>JBIIUD010000603.1:0-3031 GCA_044340175.1 Verrucomicrobiaceae bacterium | reverse complement strand
CCGGGAAGCCCGCCCCATCCATCCCCGAGGTGAACGCCATCATCCAAAAGCGTCAGCCGGGAGATGAAGTGCAAATCAAAGTCCTGCGCCAGGGCAAAGAATTTCGCAAGCAGGTCCGCCTCGCCAGCCGCTCCCGCGTCGTCGCTAACTGGGAGGGCGATGACTATGCCAACGGCGGTATCTCCATCCGCACTGACGATTTCCCCGAGGTCATTCAGCATGACATGCCGCTTTATCCCCACGACATGGGCGGCCCCGTCTTTGACCTCCAGGGCCGCGCCATCGCGGTCAACATGGCCCGTGCTGACCGCATCACGACCTTCGCCCTACCCATGGAGCGCTTTCGCGACACGCTGGAAAAATGGCTCGAGGCCGATCGCCACCCGCCCGCTGCCGAGCAGGTCAAAAAGTGAGAGCAGCCTCCGCTCTCTTGCCATTGAGGGGTGGTTGCCTACATGCGGGAGACAGGATGAATCTGTTCCTGGCCTGACAGTTGAGTCCTCGGCCCCCCGTAATGGTCCGAACTCTCCGCGCTGCATGAACCCGCCGCTTTTCCGCTCCCGCCTGGATCGTCGTGCCTTTCTCACGGCCTCCACCGCCACTCTGGCCAGCCTTCCCTTCGGCCCGAGGCTGAGCGCTACCACGGCGCCTTCGGTCACTCTGCCCACCTTGGCCAAGCCCGCGAAATCGACCGTGCTGTTCTTTCTCTGCGGCGGTGCCTCCCACATCGACATGTGGGACATGAAGCCGGACGCACCCCTGGAGTTTCGTGGCGATTTCAAACCCATCCGCACCACGGGCGCGGACATCCGCCTGTGCGAGCACCTCCCGCTCCTGGCCAAACAGGCCCACCATTTCTCCGTCGTGCATGGCGTCACCGATGCCGGACGTGCCACCGGCGATCACCATGCGGGCTACTACTACAACCTCACCGGCCACGCCCCAGACATCACTTTCAAGCAGCAGGGCAATGACCGCCGTCCCTACCCCGACGACTGGCCTTACATGGGCAGCGTGGTGGCGATGAAGCGCCCAGCCCACCCTTCCCTGCCCGGCCTCATCACCTTGCCGCACAAGCCGAGCAAACTGCCCTTCACCCGCCCGGGTCAGTTCGCTGGCCGCATCGGCATGGAGTTTGATCCGTTCGTGCTCAACGGCAGCTTTGAAGAGCCACTGAACTTTGCCGCGCCCACCATCACCATGGCCGGAGGTGTCAATGCCGCGCGCATGGCGGATCGCAAAGGCTTGCTCGCCGCGATGAACGACGCGCGTCGACAACTCGACCACGAGGTGGCCGTGCAAAACTACGTCAAGCAGCAGCAGCGCGCCTTTGACCTGCTCTCCTCCAGCAGCGCCAGCAACGCCTTTGACATCCAGTCCGAACCGGAAAAACTGCGCGAGCGCTACGGCCAGGACATCAACGGCATGAGCCTGCTCATGGCCCGCCGGATGGTCGAGGCCGGTGTGCCTTTTGTCACCGTGTTCTGGAAGGAGGACGAGAGCACCGCCAAACAATGCAAAAGCGCCGGCGGCTGGGACACCCATGGAGACAACTTCAACTGCCTAAAACAGTACCTGCTGCCAAAGTTCGACCGCGCCTTCTCCGCCTTCCTCGAGGACCTCTCCGCACGCGGGCTGCTGGATGAAACCCTCGTCCTCGTCACCAGTGAGATGGGTCGCATGCCAAAGGTGGGCGATCGCCGCTCTGGCGGGGTCGCCGGCGCTGGTCGGGACCACTGGACCGCCTGCATGTCCGTGCTGATGGCCGGAGCCGGCATTCAGGGCGGCCAGCAGATCGGCGAGACCGATGCCCGCGCCGAGTATCCCAAGGACCGCCCCATTTACCCCGAGGACATCACCAAGACCGTCTATTATGCCATGGGCATCGACAACCTCGAGGCTACGGACAAACTCGGCCGCGCCTACAATCTGTTGGATGAAGGCAAGCCACTGACGGAGCTGTTTTCCAGCACCTAGCTAGCAAAAGCCAAAGCAAAAGCCAAAGCTACAGCCTCATGGCCGTGCGGCCAGGGAGAGCTCGATGATCTGGTGGCAGAGCTCGGGAAAGCTGATGCCCACAGCGGCGGCGGCCTTTGGCAGCAGGCTGCTGGAGGTCATGCCGGGGATGGTGTTGATCTCCAGAATGAAAGCGCTGCCGTCAGCGCGCAGCAGGCAGTCCACGCGACCATAAACCTCAGTGCCAGCCGCCTTGAACGCCGCCAAGGCCGCCGCCTGCACCCGCTGAGTGATCGCTTCATCCAGATCCGCTGGGCAATGGTAAAGCGTTTTGCCGGTGCCAGACATCCACGGGTACTTGTTGTTGATGTCGTAAAAGCCTTCGGCGGGCTCAATGTGAATGACGGGCAAAACCTGGTCGCCAAGCACACCAATGGTCAGCTCCTTGCCCTCGATGAATTCCTCAATCAGGGTGGCATCGCCAAATCGGCGGGCGTCTTCGAGCGCGGTTTCGAGTTCCTCTGGCGTGCGCACGATGTGGACGCCCACACTGGAGCCTTCACGCGGGGGTTTGACGACCAGTGGCAGATCAATGGAGAGGGTATCGCTGCCATCGAGACGGAAAATCTGGGAGCGCGGCGTAGGCACTCCCGCAGCGATGAATTTTTCTTTCGTCAGGGCTTTGTCGAAAGCAATGCGTGACGTCTCCACCCCCGCCCCTGTGTAGCGCAGACCGCGCGCCTCGCAGATCGCCTGAAGCTGGCCGTCCTCGCCAAACGTGCCGTGGATGGTGTTGAAGGCGATGAGGGTATCGGCTGGCACGTCGAACTCAGGTCCGGTGACATCCACTTCCACCACGTGAGCGCCGAGCGAGCGTAAAGCTTCCACCACGCTTTCAGCGGTCTTGAGAGAGACTGCGCGTTCCGAGCCGGGGCCGCCTTTGAGCACGGCGATGGTTTTGCCTGATAGATCCGTCATGAGAGTGTCGGATGATGCGCGCAAACGCCCCCGTTGCAAACTTCTAAGTTCAGGGGCGAGAAAAGCCTGGCACCCTGTAACCGACAAAGGTGAGCCT
>JBIIUD010000601.1:0-3040 GCA_044340175.1 Verrucomicrobiaceae bacterium | reverse complement strand
AGCATGGCAATCTCACCAAAGCCATCAAGGAGAACTGCCAAGCTACCGACCAAGCCAGCGCCGCTCTCGTCAAAGACCTCAAACAACGGGGTCTCCTCGACGACACTCTCGTTGTCTGGGGCGGCGAGTTCGGCCGTACCCCCATGGTCCAGGGCGGCAACGATGGTCGCGATCATCACAACCGATGCTTCAGCGTCTGGCTCGCCGGCGGCGGTCTCAAAAAAGGCCACGTCCACGGCGTCACCGACGACTTCGGTTTCAATGTCGCGACCGATCCCGTCCATGTTCACGATCTCAACGCGACTCTCCTGCACCTTCTAGGTTTCGACCATGAAAAGCTCACGTATCGCTTTCAAGGCCGCGACTATCGTCTCACGGATGTCCACGGTCATCTCGTTAAAGGCATCCTCTCCTGACCAGGAGCTTGCGCTGCAAGTTCTCCTATCCCCAATCGTTTTTACGTCTTGCTCAAGCTGAGCTTCCTCAGCATTCTCCACTATCACTCACCCATACGCCATGCCCTCATTCCACGCCGCCCTTTTGGCTCTTCTCCTGCCCTCAGTTGCTCTAGCCAAGACCGAATGGAATCGATTCCGTGGTCCCAATGGCACGGGCAACTCCGAGACCTCAGGCCTGCCTGTCACTGTGGACGCAAACACCACACTCTGGCAGGTGCCCCTCGGCAAAGGCTGGTCCTCACCCGTACTCTGGGGAAACATGGTGGTAGTAACAGCCGAGACCGCTCCCAACAAACGCGCCGTCATCGCCCTTTCAGCCACGGATGGCAAAGAAATCTGGCGGCATGAGGTCGAGTTTGTCCCCCACAAAATACACAACTTCAACAGCCTCGCCAGCAGCTCGGCCTTCATCGACTCCGAACGCATCTACATCAATTGGAGCACTGGCACCACGATTCAGGCCCTCGCTCTCGACCACAGCGGCAAACAGCTCTGGGAAAACACCCACGTCGCCGACTACATCCATGAGCACGGCACCGGCGTCTCCCCCATCGTTGAGGATGGCATCATGATCGTCCGCAGCGAATTCGACTGGGAGCGCGACGGCAAGGTTTACACTGAAGACCCCGAGCAGCAAAAGTGGAAAGCCTGCATCATCGGCCTCGACGCGGCCACCGGCAAGCAAACATGGAAACTCGAAATTCCTAACTGCCTCAACACCTTTTCAACCCCCGTCGTTCACGACTTATCTGGCGGAAAAAAAGAAATCATCTGCGCCAATAACGGCAGCGGCGTCATGGGCATCGACATCAAGACCGGCAAAATCAACTGGCAGCACAACCCCGGCTACAAACAGCGCAGCCTCGGCTCCGGTGTGATCAGTGATGACTTTTACTTCTGCACCTTTGGCACCGGCGGCGGCGTCAAAGAAGTAGCCGCCCTGGATTTGAAAGGGGCCAAGCCCAAACCTGTCGAATTTGAGGTGCCCAAAGGCCTGCCCTATGTCCCATCCCCCCTCGTCATTGACGAATACATGTATCTGCTCGGCGACGGCGGCATCCTGCGTTGCGTCGAATTCAAAACCGGCAAAGTCATTTACGAAGAGCGTGTCGAAGGCGTGCAAGGAAGCTCCAAATTTTTCAGCAGCCCTGTCGCCGCTGACGGCAAAATCTTCTGTGGCAGCCAGCAGGGCGACCTCATTGTCATCAAAGCCGGCCCCAAGTTCGAACGCCTGGGCGCATCTAAACTCGATTCCCCCATCAACGCCACCCCCGCCATCGGTGACGGCAAACTCTTCGTTCGCACCGCAGATAGCCTCTGGGGCATCGGTACCAAAGGGGTTCCCGTTCCCTAGTGAAATAAAACTTCACTCATTGCACCTGCCCAGCACCAAACCCTTCGGGACTCGGATTGAGCACAAGGTCATCCTGAGTGAAAAGTTGGCGGTCTGGACCTGCGGAGCGAATCTCCATCGAATGCCCTGAGTTGGGATGAAACCAATACGGAGTACCCCAGCGATCCACCATCTGGCCTTCACGAATGGACGGATGGTTACGGGGAAATACTCTGCCACGATGACCATTCGTCCCCGTCATCGCGGAGGTAATGTCTGAATTATCGCCAGTAGGATTCCCACCCTGCGCCTTGGAATAGATTTGCAGAAATGACTGCACAATCTCCAAGTCCTCTTCAGGAGCAGATTCCGGATTAGACAATCGGTTTGCTAGCTCTTGATTCGCTGGATCGATCTCAACAACTGACGTGCTGCCTGACATAGACGCATCAGGTAACAATGAAGCTGGTGGGGAGTCTGTGCTCACCTTGGTTTCTTCATTCAGATTGGATGGAGCAGGCGCCGTCTCGCCCTCGAAACGCCCGCCCTGCCGCCAAAAGAACACGACCAGTGCCAGCAGTGCCATGGCTGCGCCCAACTTTAAAATGCGATTCAATGACATGGCATTAGTTTACCTCCTGTGGGTCTCACACACCAAGCCTTTTCCTTCAGGGCGAAAGCACGCCTTCTTGGCCTCTTGCCATCACCCCCGCAAATCCCTCAAGGTAAATAGCACCCCTGATCGACAACCGTCACGGGCCAAGGGTCGCACTCCACATTTCCGATTCGACCCAAACACGTCCCTTCTGTCACCAAACACCGCCTCCACCACAAACCCTGCACTTCCAATGGCCACACCCGCACCAAACGCCCTCACTCGCCTCAACAGCCTCCCCATCTCGTCCTCGTCCTCCACCTTCCGCCACTCCCCCACCCACATCCCATACACCCCATGGCCCCGACTCACCCACTGACTCACCCCGCACCCCAAACCCACCACCAACCCTGCCCGCACCGGGTTCATTGAATTCGATCGTGCTCTTTAGTGTTGCCTGCCGTGATTAGGTCAGAATGAAATCCAAGTTTTTAGCCGCCAATGTGGCGGGGCTGAGGTCGGACTGGAACCGGGTGAAGTTCGGGAGTATCTGGCCAATCTGGGAGTCACTGCAGCCGAACCATTTTGCAATGGGTGCGTAGAACTGATCGGTCGCGGTCGTGGGAATCCAGCGTCCGCGGTTGCCGGTGCAGT
>JBIIUD010000599.1:0-3052 GCA_044340175.1 Verrucomicrobiaceae bacterium | reverse complement strand
GATTATGAAAAGCCAGAGAGGGAATTTTGTTCGGAGTTCATTCAAGCTGAAGACACGGTTTGTGAACTTGGGGGGTGCTTGGGGATCGTTTCGATGGTGATCAATCGGCGTCTGCAAAATCCTTCTCGGCATTTGGTCGTTGAAGCCAACCCAGCTTTGATCCCATGGATCCACACGAATCGTGACCGAAATGGCGGCGGATTTCACATCCTGCACGCAGCGGCTGGGAACGGGGAGGCTCTGCGGTTCAATGGTGCCACGGGCATGCTTACCGGAAGAGAGGCGGATGAGCCTTCGGAAGGGGTGCTTGTCGAAGGGAAAAGTTTGTCCGAGCTATGGCAGTCATTTGGTCCATTCAGTGTGCTGGTCATGGACATTGAGGGGGCTGAGCGCTCGGTTTTCACTGGGCGTGATGAGCACTGGAAAGACTGTCATTTGATTGTGGTGGAGTGGCATCCCTCTTTGATCACTGAGGCCGCAGTAGCGGAATGTCGTGACCGATTAGTATCGGCCGGTTTTCGTTGTGTCGGTACGCGCAGCGGGAGTCTACATGTCGTTGAAGCTTGGCGGCGGGGAGGTGCTGAATGAAGGAGAATATCGCGAAACCTGCACGCATCGTCTGGTTACCCGCCTCGCCCAAAGAGGGCTGGGCTTCGATGGATCGCTACTGGCGGGAGCTGGAATCATTGGCGGCCAGAGAATCCGTTCCGCAAGCCCAGGTCACCGCTGCTCTCCCCTATG
Source organism: Verrucomicrobiaceae bacterium (assembly GCA_044340175.1). GTDB lineage: Bacteria > Verrucomicrobiota > Verrucomicrobiia > Verrucomicrobiales > Verrucomicrobiaceae > JAGRPD01. The sequence goes on along the minus strand of JBIIUD010000599.1, from coordinate 2,311 downwards.
CGGCACCGATTGTTTCGAAGTCGGCACCGCGCTTGCTGAAAGCCATCGATAAGTACCTGATCTATCCCCTGCGTGTGAGGCGGGTCCGAGCGGACGTCGTCCATATTCTGGACCACAGTTATGCGCATCTGCTGCAGCATGTGGCTCCGGGAATCAAAACGATGGTGACGGTTTTTGATCTTGTGCCGCTGTTGGATCGAACCGGTTTGAATGACCGCCAAGTCGAGCGGTTTCGGCGCACGGTTCAGTGCATTGCGAAGGCCGATATGGCTGTGTCAGTGTCAAAGCAGACCGCAGGTGATCTTGAGCGTTATGCCGGAGTAGCGGCGGATCAAATCGAAGTGGTGTATCCAGGCACCGATTTAGCGACTTTCACCACAGCGCAAGCTCCCTGCAAAAGTGAGCAACTGCTGCCGAAAGGAGCGAAGACAGTGCTGAGTGTCGGGTCAACGGTGGGACGCAAAAACCTAGCCTCGTTACCGCACATGCTCGCCCCAATCAGTGCCCTGTTTCAATCGGGTGAATGCTGCCTCGTGCGAGTTGGGCAACGCCTTGACGCAGGTTTGGCAAGTGAACTGCTTCAGTTGCTGGGACCCAAAGGGTTTGTTGAACTCGGGCCGGTCTTTGGTTCGGATTTAGCGCGGCTTTACCAACTGGCGCATGTGTTTTTAATGCCATCGACACTCGAAGGCTTTAGCTTTACCATGATGGAGGCCATGGCGGCTGGCGCGCCGGTGCTGACGAATCGTCTTTCGACCAATCCCGAAGTCGGTAAGGATGCGGTGCCTTACTATGAGGAAGGTGATTATCAAACAGCGTCGAGGCTGTTGCACCAACTTTTGACGGACGAAGAGGTCCGTCAGGATTGGAGTCAGCGAGCACGTGCGCGTGCTGCTGAGTTGAGCTGGAGTGCGCATTGGCATGGGATTCGGAATCTTTATCAAAAGTTGCTACAGCCATGACGCACAGTTCCGAAACGACAAAGTCACTGTCTCCACAAAGGCTGCTTTTGGGGACGGTCACCTTGGCGCTCGCGGTGATGGTGGTTTGGCAACCGTACGATGCGGGCTATGGCGATTTTCGGCGCACGATTGCGCAAACGCTGATGATTTATTGGCGTGATCCGACTTGGCAGCATGGGGCGCTGGCACCATTGATTGCCTGTTGGTTGGTTTGGCGTGACCGCAGATTTTTGGCAACGCTGCCGATGAATGGCAGTGGCTGGGGATTGCCGCTACTACTGATTTCTGTGCTGTTTTATTATGCCGGGTTCAAAGCGAACAATTTCTATTTTGGGGTGGCTGCTATCCAGCTTTATGTGGCGGGGGGCGTTTTATGGGTGCTGGGGTGGAAGCATGCCTGGCGGCTGCTTTTCCCCTGGCTGATTTTATGCTTCACTTGGCCCCTACTGTTCTTGGAAGATACCATCGCCTTTCGGCTGCGCTTGTTAATGGTGGAGGCTACCTCTTGGGTGCTGCATGCGGTGGGTGTGCCAGCGATCGTAGACGGAACCGCGTTACTTTCTGCTGCGGATGAGACCACTGGGCGTGTTGTGGGTGAGGTTTTCAGTCTGAAGGTCGACGGGCCCTGCAGCGGCATGCGGTCGTTGTTTGCTTTGATGATGGTCTCGGCTCTCTTCAGCTATTTCAGGCAGCCTACCTGGCCTCGCCAATTGGCCCTGTTTGCGATGAGTGTGCCACTGTCCGTGGTGGCGAATCTCTGCAGGCTGCTGATTTTGTTAGCGGCCTCCGCGGTGTTCGGTCAGGATTTTGCTGTTGGGAACGAGGAGAAGCAGGTCTCCACATTTCATTTTGTCTCTGGTCTGGCCGTTTTTGTGGTAGCCTTGCTCGGGTTGGAGGCGGCTTCAACTTTGATGAACCGACTGTTACCCCGTGTTAACCTAGCAAGATCAAAGTGAGCCTTCGTTTGACCATGCGTGTGATTTTGGTTCCTGTTTTGGGCCTTGCGGGTGTGTTGGCTTGTCGGCTGACACCGCCGCTAGTCCAGGGGTTAGAGAGCGGTGTGGTCATGCGCTTGCCGGGAGGGGTCAATCGATTCCTGGGCGAACCTGGGGTCATGAGTGAGGAGGAAAAGCGCCTTTTGCCAAGCGATACTGAGATCGTCAGGATGCAATACCGAACAGCGTCTTATGGTCCGGGGACTCAGGATCAAGTCGAATTCACTTTGGTGCAGGCAGGCTCAGAGCGGCGCAGCATTCACCGACCGGAAGTTTGCCTCACGGGGCAGGGCTGGACGCTCCTCGAGAGTGTCACGATTCCTATCGAAATCCCGCCTGGCCAGACATTGCGGG